>JAYVSD010000081.1:0-7578 GCA_043775745.1 bacterium
TGGTTTGGGATATACCTTCAATATGATATTCTACCGGATCTTCGATAGTTATGATTTTGATAGTTGGATTATATAGCTTTTTAAGTATAGAATAAAGTGTAGTGGATTTACCACTACCTGTCGGTCCTGTGGTGAGTATCATGCCATTTGGTTTGCTCATGGCAGTCTCTATTGCTTCTTTGATATAAGGATTTATACCCAGAGATTCTAGTTTTACATTGGCATTGGCGGAGTCTAATAGTCTCATAACAAAGGACTCACCATAAGATCCTGGTATAATGGATACCCTGACCTCTATATTATTATTATCACCCCTCTCTATAGTAAAGCGCCCATCTTGGGCCTTACTGTGTGTAGATATTTTAAGACCGCTTAGTAGCTTTAGTCTGGACTGTATAAGCTTATAGATATTTTCATCTGTATAAAATATATCAGTAAGTAATCCATCTATTCTATATCTGATACGCACATTGCTGCTTTCTGGCTCGATGTGTATGTCTGAAGCCTGGAAATATATAGCTCCATCCACCATGAGTTCAATTATTTTGGAGATTTTATTAGCTCTTTCATTTTGTATTACACTCTCTATTTTGCTTTGAAAGTTAGATATAGATTTAATATCAGAAAAAAGCTCATCAGAGTGGGTCTTGGTCAGATTGATACTACCGGTATCTACTTGAGAGAACAAGGTAAGATCAGCATAGCGGCCCCATATGTGTCGCAGTGAAGAGGTGCTAGCTATATAAATTATAGGCTCACCCAGGGTGCTGTTGATATGTTCTATGAGATTGCGCATTTTGGTGTTTTCTGGATCCCTTACTGCTATGTGTATAGTTTTGCCTACTATTTTGAATGGGGCGACTAGTGCATCTTCCGCCATGTTCTCAGGTATTAGTTTTAAAGCATCAGGCTCACCCGCCACCCCACGCAGATCTATGTATGGCAGATTATATTTGTCTGCCAATAGTCTGACCATCCTTTCTTCACTATCATCATAGAGAGCGTGTATATTATCTTTTATGTCATCGTCGACGAAATGTAACTTTTGAGCTATAGTTTCAGGCATATATGTATAATATCATAAAAGCCAAGTAAACAAGGCCTTCTCCCCACATCTTGACAAAATGTAGATATCGTGTATAATATATACAAGCTGCCAGACTCTTGTAAAAGAATCTGCGCAGGCAGTTCTTTTACAGATTTGGTAAAATCAATCCGTGGGCTCATCAGCCTACACACCGGCCAAGGAGCCACCATGTTTTCTTTCTTCTCTCTGCGCCGCATGGCGCTGGTATTTTCCTTCTTCTCAGTCCTCGGACTGCAGGGGTGTGCCGGGCTGGTCGCCGCTGGAGCGGTGAAAGCTGTCGGCGGGAGCGACCGCGCCGCGGTCAATGTAGGCCTCCTCACGGAGGTGTTACATGCCCAATCTCCCACTCCCAGACGGGCAGAACTACTCCACGATCATGTAGTGGTACGGGCCCCGAGTGTCGTAGACACAGGCGTTCAAATCACACAAAAAGAGTGTCACACCAATAACGGGGTGTGGGGAACGAAGGATGGACATTATGTCTGTGTTGTCGTCAACAACACTGGTGGTGCCACACAACCGCGCCGCGATGTTGGCAGGTCCTGTTTGTATAGGCAGGGCTGGGCAAATGGCGGTCGGCAGCCGACCAACACACCCAAAACTGATTTCAATCCGCCAATACAGGCGGGTGATGGGCCAAGCTTGGGATACTGGAAGGGCGGGACTGTCCCCGTCGGCTATATGACAAAACCCTGCTGATTAAGGAAAAAAGATGAAAATTATTATTTGTTTCATCGTCGCACTCGCGGCGACGGGGTGTGCCACCAACAATGGTGCCACCACACCGACGACGGCAGATCTCTGCCGTCGCGAAGCAGTGGCAGGAGCCGGCATGGGGGCTTTTGTGGGTGCTGTAGTGGTGGGAGCTCTCGCAAAAAATGGTGGAGCTATTGCTGGTGCCATCATCGGTGGCGCTGGCGGAGGTACCGCCTTTTATCAGGGTTGCATGGCCAAGGCGCTTGTCTTTCGCCAGAGTGCCTTTGGCACTGTGATGGAAATGTCACACGACATGTGTGTCTCTGTCGGTGGTGAACCGATCACACCACCGGCGGGCAGGGTAGCCTGGTGCCGTAAAAAGTGAGCTCGTGCTTGGCGACCATGTCGCCCAGCACACAAGCATCGTCAAATCGAGTTTCTCGAGTTGGCGGTGTTTTTAATTTGGTATTGACATCTATACTAAAATAGTATAGAGTGCATACGAGGTGTATTGCTTTTATAGAAGCACCACAAACATGCTCTAATTTTAAACCGGCAACCCCCGAAAGGACGCCACCATGAACCCACTCCACACCCTTGTTTTTGTTTTTTTACTGGCCATTTTTGGCACGGCACAAGCGGCCACGCCGACCATCGCCGACTGCCATCATGACGCGGCGCCAGTCGATACTGGCTTGTATGCCAGCGATATGCTAGCAGGCAATGTGGTAGGACAGGCCTTCTCTGTGCCAAAGGGCACAGAGGTTACCATGACCTATCGGTCTGGCACACAGATCAGATCGGTCCAGTGCCGGACTTCTGAGCCACGTGTGGCTTACAAAAACAAAAAAGGGGAGATAATAGACACACGCTGTGGCAATGAATATCTGAAGGGTGTATCGGCGCCAGCAGCTACTACAGCCTCACAGCCACCTGCGGTCGCAGCATCGTCGCCAGCAGTTGCGGCATCTGTGCCGTGTGCTGGATGCGAAACTGTGGCGGAGGAGGTGGTACGCAGGGTCATGACGCAGGTCTGCCCAGGCGGGACCAACAAAATCCCAGTGGACCAAGCTTGCCCAGATGTGGTGTTAAAGCCCGTCCGGGTCGTGGTGCCTGCGCCCGCTGTGGAGCAGATGTACTGCAACGGCCACGTACGGAAGTACGTAGTAGGCAACGAGGTGGTTTTCGATGGGAGGAGCAATCCCACCAGCAATTTTGTGCGGCTGGGGACAGAAAAAGCTTTGAGGGGTGAAGGCAACTGTGACTGCCCACACCTCAAGGCAAAGTTTCAAAGTCTCCAAAAACCCTGACCTCACAGCCGTCTTTAGGTTTCTGTTTTCGAAGGCATCGCTTGCGATGCCTTTTTCTATTAAAATGCGTCTATTGACTTTATTAAATAAATAGTGTAAAGTGTATGTAACACTAATAATGTTGACAATTATTATAAATATTATATTTTATGAAAAATTTAAAAACCCTTACAATATCAGGATTAATATCAATACTCCTTTTGGTGGGAAACAATTTAGAAATAGTGAATGCTCAAAGCTCTTCAGATTGGGGTACTGATTGTATTATATCTGATTGCGGCACATCTACAAATGGAGATTGGGGTACTGATTGTTTAATAAGTGACTGTGGAAATCCCACTACTCCCACCATTCCCTTCACACCTTCAGAGCCTACTGGTAATCTGTTGATTTTGGACACTGGCACCGGATCATCTGGCTACGGCAGTGGATATGGAGTAGGATATGGGGCTAGTGTCGGTTATGGCCTAGGAACATCCTATGGTGGCTACGGAGGATACTCTTCATATAGTACACCTACTGTGTATGGTGGATATAATTCTTCATCTTATAGCACTCCCAAAGTATATGGAGGTATTGGATCATCATCATATAATACACCTAGCAGCTCATGGTATAGTAACACTTCAACGAACAATGGTAATACCAGTATATACGATAACAGCCAACACAACACTTATGACAATAGACAGAGTAGTACATACACTGACAATTCATTTTGTAATGGTAGTAACAATTGCAACAGCACACACACTAGTATAGTCTCTAACTCTACGGACATAAATGGTAACTATAACAATGTTAATACTAGCTCAGGCGGGACCAGTGCTCACTCTAGTGGATCATTAGCAATCAATTGCAGTACCGGATATACAGCTCAAAATGGAAATTGTGTACAAAATGCAGTATATACCCCTACACCTTATTACAACAATACTTGTACAAATGGTTATCATATGGTGGGCAATACCTGTTACCCAGATGTCAGGTATGTCAACACACCTACATGCTCTAGCGGATATTATCTAAATGGTAACTCTTGTTATCCTTATAATAATAATTACAACAACAATAATGTATATGTGAGTACACCTAATTATATATATAATAATAACAATAACTTTGTAAATAGTCCTCTACCGATGGTACACATATCAGCTAGTCCAACAATGGTCAATAGTGGGGGATACACTACACTCAGCTGGGTAGCTAATAATGCCAGCTATTGTAATGCCTCGGGTGACTGGTCTGGCACACCCTCACTCGTAGGATCTAGAGTAGTAAATAATTTGACTAGGACTATGACATTTAACATCGCTTGTTATAATGCTAGTGGGCAAAGTGCAAATGACTCTGTGATAGTGGGTGTGATAGGAATGTCTACTGGCTATGTGGCGCCATATAACAGAGCGGTGACTAGTCTAGCCACTCATGTGACTGATATCTCGGCGGTGTGTAATGGTATGTCTATATCAAATAACAATCTCGCCAACACCGGCTACTTTGAAGTCAGAGAATACAATAATATCAGTCAAATCACCAGGTCCTTTAACACTAATAGTGCTAACATAGGTAGTAATAATACCAATGCTTATGCAGTCCCGATCAGTGGATTAAAGAATCACACTAGATATACCTGTAGAGCGATAGTCAACAATCAGACAGGTACACTCAAAGGAGAGGAGACCTCTTTTACTACTGGCAGCACAGCACGATCTATATCTAGCTATGTACATACCAATTATGTAAAAAGTAATATAAAGACCAAAATTAAAAACATGGTAGTCTGTAGTGATAATAGCGGTAACAAAATGTCTGTCGATAGTGATCAGGACACACAAATGCTAGAACTATCAGTAAATAAAATCAGCAGCGATATGAAGGTGGGTGAGATTTCATATTTTAGTATCACTATTAAAAATAAAGGTGGAATAGATATAAACAATGTCAAAGTAAATCTATCTCTAGATAAAGGTGTAACATTGGTCAATAGTAATGACTGGTCTATAGATAGATCCACATATAACACTTTTACCAATAGTATAAATACTTTATACAAAGGTAGTGAGAAAACATATATAGTCAAACAAAGTATAAACAAAGACAACATAATCACATCGACAATAGCCAATGTGTTGGCAACTTATGAAATCAATACTAATAAAGGTGTCATGAGTAATGAAGCTAGTGCCTATGCTGTCTATCAAGTGGCCAAAAATGAAGAGATAAAAGTGTCAGAGGCACCTGTAGTCGTCAAGAGTAATAAGTCTCAAACCTTGGGTCAATACATAGATACTCTAAGTCTCATAGAGATAATTGCTATTATGGGTATTATCGCTTTAATAGTCTTTTGTATATATAATATATATAAGATTACAATAGAAAAAAAGAGACAAAAAAGATCTATACACACCATAACAGAAGAGTATAAACATTAGTTTTCCACAGTATTATATACAAAGCCCGACACTTGTCGGGCTTTGTAGGTTATAATAATAAGTATTATGCATGCCTTTATAGACCATCTACACAGACATCTCACCCACCCGAAACATCTCACCCATAATATACTGTTGGCTATCGGCGTATGTGGAGTGTGGATGGCTGCAGATCAATTCGTCTCCGGTGCTTATGTGACACTAGCAGCAGGGGAAATACCAGTACAGGAGTTTTCTATTTTACCTGTTAAAGATAAGCCCTTTAAACTAATACCAGCAACCAACAGTGTACATGGTGTCTGCTATATATCTGGTACCGATATGTGGGATGTCAAGAATCATCGGGTCTGTACTAGTGGTGAGCCAGTGTGCCGTACTCTACACGGATATGTGGTTGGCTGTGAGTCTAAAATAATAATTAGATAGTATGGACTTTAAAGCACTAACACCAAATAGAGCAATTGATAGAGGAGCCTTGAATCACGGATCCATAAACGTGACAGAACAAGCTCTCACGACTGCCCCCAAGCAGGGTGTGCCGTCTTTGGGCAGGAGAGGATTTCTAAAAGCTTTGGGTGTGGGTGTCGTGGTGGGGAGTGGTGTTTTGGGAGCTGAGGATGTAGGGGCGGTAGAAAGAGGTAGGATACACGAAGCCAGCGAAACTAGTATAGACAGAGTATTGGTGGCCAAAGAAGAAAAAGAGCATATGATTTTTAAGAGCTTAAAAGATCTAGAGAAGCCATATTTGAAATATGATTTTAAATATTATAAACCTAAAATGGTAGGTGATAAAAGTCCTTGGTGGAGAGAAGCTGTGAGCAAAGGTGCCAAACTGACCACCTACGACGGGCTAGATTATCCCCTAATGCAGGGTCAAAGTATATCATCGTCTAAATTTGATGTTGCTGTAGATGCTGAGGGTAGTGCAGGCATGCTGAACTCAGGGCGTGAGCGCACTCGTGTGATAGCTGTGATCAAGTCGGGCACTCTACTTATAGTCGATGCTAATGGTAAACCAGTCGCCATTGCTGCTTGTGTCAATCCTATATATGAATGGAAAGTTTTATGCACACAAGATGTAAACATGAAAGATGGTAGCAAAAAAAAATTTTTATATTCTAAAATCAGTGCAGATAGATTTAGTTTTAGCGATGGAGATAGAGACTATACACAAGCAGAGATGGAGATAGAGACTGGCACTCGGATAATACCAAAATAAATTATGATTAAATATATCAATAAAATTAAATACACAGTACTTTGTTTATCTTTGATTTTTAGTATTGGATTTTATGCTAGGGCAGAATGCTATGGAGATGATGCATACTCAGAAGGATGTAATACATACTCATCATATGGAGGTGAGGCTAGTTCACCATCCTCTAATGCTTGGTATGATTCATACGATACACCCACAGTAGTCGCACCGACCGTGGACACACCGTATACTAGCTGGGATTGTAATCTCTCCTTGGGGGGTTGTGGTGGTTTTATTCAAAAGTCATGGGTCGAACCTACTCCTCCACCAGCGGTCACCACCCCTGTTGTCACATCACAACCTAGCACTGGAGAGCCTTGTGATATGAATGTAATAAATGAATATGGTGCTGCAGCCACAGGTTGTAAACTTTGTGCAAATGGAAATTATATACCTAGTTCTCAAAACTGTCCCAGTACAGGTACTACCAACTCTGGGTCTGTAACTTCTGCTCCGATTAGTGGGGGTGCTGGAAATAATAGTGGAGGAAATCTAGTGTTGGTGAATGGTGGCACGTCAGTAGGAGCTAGTCCACAAATAGTGGGAGGATATATATTGGTGAGTCCTAGCTGGAGTGGAAACTCATCTTGGGCGACAGCGCCCAATAGCTGGGGAGGTAGCACAAACTGGGGTGGCAGTACAAACTGGGGAGGTAATACCACATGGAATAATAACACTACAGTCGTGACCAATGTCACCAAATATCAATGTGCAGATGGATCACTAGTGAGTGATATTTCAAAATGTCCCACTGCGAACTGTAGTAATGGAGCTCTAGACTATCCGAGC
>JAYVSD010000082.1:0-9646 GCA_043775745.1 bacterium
GAAAGATATAAAAGTTCTATATAACGACCGAAGTGAATTTGTTCACGGTAGTTACTACAAGAAAATAATCTCTGGCATGAGCAGGAATCCGAACGATAATGCTATACCTCCATTACCTGATTTTGAAAAGCTATACAAAACAAAAGAACAAATTAGATGTATCTTTATTGCGTATCTGTATTTACATAAAGTTATGGTGTCTCAATCAGAGACGTTGTTCAATGAGTACGATAATGTTCAAGACATGCTTGAGAAAGCAATTATAGACACTGGACTGAGAACAAAGATTATAGAAACGATAACTCCAGTGCTTGAATTAGTACCCAATGCATAAACAAAAATACACGAATGGTCGTGTATTTTTGTTTACTTTTACAAGCACTCGGGTCGCATCACTTACTCAGGCAAGTGGGTTGACACCGATAAAAATATGTGTTGGCGGAGGATGAGGGATTCGAACCCTCGAAGGCTTTCACCTTGCTGCCTTTCCAAGGCAGTGCACTCGGCCACTATGCGAATCCTCCATATATAATTATTCATTCTGCACTGATATTATATCATATAAAATCTTCAACACATAGCACTGTATAAACCCTTTGTTTAAAGTTTAAATATAGATTATAATCATAAGATGATTATGCGCGATTTTTTAAAAATAGGAAATAATATACGCTCCTCACTACGTAAGGCACCTATAATATACTCTATGCTGGGTGGTATCGGAGTGATACTATTTTGGCGAGGGCTATGGCATACTGCGGACTTTCTAGAGAGCCAGCAATGGTTTGGTTCTATACTTTTTACTGGACCGGGATCATTATTACTTGGGCTAGCAATATTGCTTACAAGCGGACTTTTCGTTTCAGTTTTTATTGGTGAGTCTATTGTATTGAGGAAATTGAAACATGAACAGAAAGTCACCGAGGATACAGAAAGTGAATTGGAAAAAGAAAAAATAGACCTCCAAACCATACAAAGAGAGATCAAACATATAGAAGACGACTTACATCAAATACATCCACACAAGGATTAGAGATGTGTGTTCTCTACTATATACTGCAATAGCTTCCTCATGACTGAGGAGGCGCCAACTAAATTTTTTACATCTCCATTTTCCATTATTATAACAAAGGCGTACTGTGGCTTATCATATGGATAATAGCCCATAACCCAAGAGTTCACTCTATCCTTTTTCACACCTAGCTCAGCGGTACCACTTTTCGCGGCCACATCGATTCCTGGCACATAAAGAGATCTCACCGTGCCTATATTTTGATCTGTTACTGCTAATCTCATGCCATCGCGCACGACTTTTAATTTATCCTGATCTAGGTCTACATAAATTCTGATAGTACTAGTGCCGTATATACGAGGTGTAGGCATATATACACCATTGGCAAGAAGCGCTACAGATCGCAACAGCTCTATGGGTGTAGTCTGATAACCGTATTGGCCTATAACAGTGTGATAGGTGTCACCTAGCTTCCAGTCACCCTCTTTGTAATTCTTTACTTTCCAGTCTCTGTTTGGTATCACTCCTTTCTTCTCCCCTGGTATGTCTATGCCAGTACTACTAGCAAAACCAAACATCGACATATATCTGTATATATTATCTATACCTATACCCTTTTGATCCATATAGCCACCTCCAATTTGATAAAAGTATTCGTCTGATGAGACTGCGATGGCGTGCCTCATGTCTACATAGCCGTGGGCTTTCCAATCTTTGAACACTGTGTCAGGACCACCATAAGGATTTTTTATCACCAGCTTACCTGTACTCAATATACTGTGCTCTGGACTGATAGTGTCTGTATCGAGTGCGGCATAAGCCATAAAAGGCTTTACTGTCGAGCCTGGCGTATATAGACCAGAGACCACACGATTAGAGAATTTATTATCTTTATCGCTTAGCCAACCTGAGATGATTGCTTTTTCTTCATTGGTTTTATAATTGGTCATTACATTATTATTATATTCTGGATACGAGGTGACAGCTATCACCTCACCACTATTTACATCTATCATGGCTCCAGCACCACCATGAAAGCCTTTGTCTATAGCTAGCTCTTTGATTAGACTATACATTTTGCTTTGCAATTTACTATCTATGTTGGTATGTAATTTTATACCATCCTCACTTTTCAAGGTTACTTTACCAGGTATTATTTCACCCGTAGCACTTACCTCAAATACATGAGATCCTACTTTACCTGAAAGTTGAGACTGATACTGTTTCTCTAGGCCATCTTTACCTTCATATTCATTTTGCCAAAACACCCCTGATTTATCTACTTTCGGATAGCTTATATAACCAAGTAAATTACTAAAACCTTCATCCTCTATATATTGTCTAGTTATAATAGGACTATCCGTGCTCATGCTATTCCAGGCCAGCAAAACATCATCCTTGTCTGTGATAGCTCCACGCTTGGGGAATATAGGTGACACTCGGAACTTGTTCCTCTCTGCCAGAAACTGATAATGACTAGCGTTGATAACTTGCATATCATACATTTTATATATAAAAAATAAAAGTACAAACAAAACTATTGAAAAAAGAACATACGCATAGGTTTTGTCTAGACCATGATCAAATGTACCCTCCATCTGCTGTCTATTAAAGTTAGGTATATTACTAGCGTCTATAAGTATATCTTCTGGATTTATTTCGCCTTGATTTATATTCTTTATTATTTTTTGTTTTTTAAGAAAAAACATATTATCTAAAATTATTCCTAAAATTAAAGTAAATTTCACAAAGTAACAAAGCGACTAAAGTATAAAAAGGCCACCTACTAGCAAAAAGCAAATCTGTATATAGTGCTATAATTATAAGTATGTACATTATATATTGCATAAAATTATCTATCAATAAAAAAAATAGACTGAGATGAAGGATTATAGTACCCCCTGATGTGCAGTATACTCTGATCTTCATCTTTCTGTTTTTCTATATTTACTATTTCACCTAGTGTCATGCTGTTATCCTCAGCAAAAAGTACGGTTTGTCCTACAGCTACACCATCATCCCCAATCAATTTATTCTTGATCTTGCCTATATACTCTCCACCACCAGCACCAACCAAAGAAACCCTCTCATCTCCATGACTGATTATGCCCTCTATCTCTGAGTCACTAGCCGAAAGTAGTGTGACAGTGGCGCTGCTTTTATGTACTTCTGACACACGACCTACTGGTTGACGGCCACGAGTGTAGACTAGAGAGCCTTCGCTAATACCGTCTACCCTACCCACATTGACTAAAAACTGATTGTAGATCAGGCTACTCGCACTACCCAGACTATATGCGATAATATTATCCACATTACCATTTTGACTCATATCATCTTTAATTACTGATTGACTTAATTTATATTTTAAATTAGCTATTTCATTTTCTAGATTTATATTTTCTAAAGATAGGCTATCAATTTTATCTTGCTGATTCTTTTTGTAGCTGTGCTCAGCTACAGTCTCATGATAAAACATATATATACTATTATGTGTTAGGTATTTTGTACTAAGATCTATAATCGTCGGAGAAAATAAACCTTTAATAAAAGACCAGGATAAAACAAAAGCCACAACCAATAAAACTTTATAATATAAGGCTTTTCTTTTATTTCTCTTAATGTAATATGGCTGCATTTTCTATGTCTATCATGAGGCTTTCGTATTTACTCATGTTATCTAACATTATACCACATCCTCTCACCACACATGACATTGGATCTTCTGCTATAATCACAGGGAGCTTGAGCTGCATTTCAATTAGCTTATCGATACCCCTAATCATAGCACCACCACCAGTGAGGACTATGCCATTTTTCATTACGTCTGTCAGTATCTCAGGTGGTAAACTCTCTATCACTTCCCTAATTGTATCCACCATGATAGCCACAGTCTGATACATGGCACCTCTGACATCGTTATCTGTAAGCGATATCTCTTTTGGAAGGCCGGTTATTAGATCTCTACCTTTTACCAATGCTTCTGACATCTCACCTATAGGCATGGCACTACCTATAGTCATCTTTATCTTCTCTGCCGTCTTTTCTCCTATGGAAATTTTATATTCATCTCTGATAAAAGTGATGATGTCTGAAATCAGTCTATCACCAGCTAGTCTGATACTTCTGGACTTCACTGTGCCTCCAAGAGACAGTACCGCTATGTCCGTAGTGCCACCTCCTGAGTCTACTATCATCACACCCTCAGCTTGACTTATATCTAGGCCCGCTCCGATAGCGCCAGCTATAGGCTCCTCTATAATGTACACCTCCGATGCACCTGCACTTATAGCCGCATCATATACTGCCCTAGTCTCTACATTGGTAATCTCACAGGGTACGCCAATTATAATCCTGGGAGAAAGCAATCTTTTTTGCATATTGTTGGCTTTATGTATTAGATACGAGAGCATCTCTTCGGCCACTTCATAATCACTAATCACCCCATCAACTATCGGCCTTACTGTGCGTATATGCTGAGGTGTGCGACCCAGCATATTTTTGGCTTCTAATCCTATAGCCACCACTCTTTCAGTCTTATTGTTGACCGCCACGACCGAAGGCTCATTGATTACAACACCCAATCCCTTGACATAAACCAAAATGTTTGCTGTGCCTAAATCTATACCTATATCATTACGCAAAGATGAGAGCTTGTCATCATTTAAAATTTTACTAAAGATATTCTTGAGTTTCATAACAGATAACCCATAATATCATAAATACTAGCATTAGACTATTTACTAAATTTTAAATATGTGTCATGAATAGCATTTACCAGTCTATCTACTTCATCTTTGGTATTATAAAAATAAATACTCATCCTAGTCAAGGCCACCTCATCTATATACTTCATATATATTTGAGCACAATGGTGTCCAGAACGCACGGCGACCCCCTTATCGCTTAGCGTTTGGGCCACATCATGTGGATGTATTATATTTGCTATATCTCTACTGGTGACGCTTTTATATAAAACAAAGGAGATTATACCGCCATTGTGCTCGCTATCACTACTGTATATTTTTATAAAAGGCACACTCTCTAATCTCTCGAGGGCATAGCGATGCAAGTCTTCTATACTATGTTTAATATTTTTTAATCCTACACTTTCTAAATATTTTATACTCATTCCCAATCCTATCACTCCCCCTATATTACTAGTCCCCGCTTCAAAGACTTGTACATCTGATCTGTATTGCGCTTCCATCTCATATACTTTCCACACCATACCACCACCAAAAATGACCGGCGACAATAGTCTAGACAGATCTCTCCGTATATACAGTATGCCCACCCCCGTCGGACCACACATTTTGTGCCCAGAGCACCAAGCCGCATCTACTCCCATTTGTGCCAAATTGACAGGACTATGACCCGCTATCGCCGTCATATCACTAATGATTATGGGCCTGTCTACACTTCTCTCTTTACATATATTTGTTATCGCTTTTACTATCTCTTCTACTTCAAAGATTTCACCCGTAACATTACTCATCATGGTAAGATTGATTATTTTTACTTCTTCGGTTAAAAGTACACTCCATTCATCATAGAGATTTTGTCTTTTATCTTTGATAGACATTGGCTCTATACTAGATATCTTTTTAGCTTGTCCGATAGCCGCATCATAGAGTGTCTTATTCTTAATAATTCCTCTACTCTCACTTTTTTTAAAGCTAGAATGATCTATATACTTTATATTTAGATTGTGCCTTTTAGCTAGTTCGATGATGGGTAGAGCAATAGAATGATGTTCATGGTAGCTTGATATTATTAAATATTTATCTTTTTTTATATAATTGCCCAACATCATGACTAACATATTACTAGCCATAGTAGATCCAGAGGTAAAGATAATATCTTCGGATAATACAGAGAAAAAGTTAGCAGCGATTTTACGCGTCTCATCATATTTTTCACTCGCAGTCTCACTGATTTGATACACACCTCTGTGTATATTGGCTTTATACTTACTATAATACTCATCCATCGCCTCGATCACAGATATAGGCATCTGGACAGAGGCAGCATTATCGAGATAAGCCACATCATTATATTTAAAAAAGGGAAAGTCATCACGATGCATATTTAATATTATAGAAACTATTTGACTATATACTATTATTCTATCACCTTTTAACTCTAAATACTCTACTCTATCCACATCATTAAAAAAGAATTAGATAATTTTGTGCCCTCGGCAGGAATCGAACCCACAATAACTCCTTAGGACGGAGCAGTTATATCCATTTAACTACGAGGGCGATATGCACAATGTGATATAGGACCACATTGTGCATATCATTATACAATAAAATCAAAAACTTTGCTATAATATATATTATAAATATAATGGCAGAAAAAATAACCAATCAGGATAAACTAGATCAGATGCATGAGCTGATTATCGAGATCAAAAAGGATAGCGACTTTATGATGCATGAGCTAGATGATATGCATTTGACTTTAAATTGGATTAGACGACGTGAACGCATACGGATGTTCCTATCTTCTTTCTACTGGATATTCTTAATCGCTATATCTTTTGGCTCTTACTTTTATATCAAGCCGATACTAAGTATTCTACTATCTAGTTTTGGTGGTGATACCTCCATACTCAAAAGCTTAGAAAGCTCCGTAGGAGGTCTCCCAGACCTTGGCAACATCAAAAGACTAATAGAAGCTGGTCAAGCTTCTCCGCCTTCATCACAATAACGACCAGTAAACCAATAGACACTTTGTGCTTTTGCTTGGTCCATGGTATAATTAGCTACTATAAGCCTGGATAGCTCAGTTGGTAGAGCGCTTCCCTGAAGAGGAATAGGTCCCCAGTTCGAGCCTGGGTCCAGGCACCAAACACAATACAAAAGCGCGACTGTAAGTCGCGCTTTTGTATTGTGTTTATGCACTCATACCCAACAGCTCTTCTATCTTGGACTTGTTAAACCCTATCACTGCGTCATTGCCGATCAATATTACTGGTACCCCCATCTGGCCAGTGATCTCACGCATACGGTCTAGCTCTTCTTTATTTGTTGACACATCATGATCTATATACTCGACGCCGATCTCAACAAACCAGTCTTTGGCAGCATGACAAAAGTGACATGTGGGCGTACTAAATATCTCTATCTTTTTATTTTCTTCTTTCATATATATTATTTGTGATTATTATAATCTAGTATAGCATCTTTGTAAGCTCTGTTCAACCAGTTTTTAAACTTTATACTCCAAGAATCTTCTATTTTTATTTCGCTTACGTTTGTAGTGCTTGCATTGTAGAGAGTGACCACACCTTCACCTTTTTTCACTACTGGGTATGCTGCTCTGATATAGCCTTCTGTGCCTCGATCAGTATTGATCAAATCCATTTTGGATTGAGAGAGTCTATTAGCCTCCACGCTTATCGCTTCATCTTTGATGGCTTTATCTCTAACCTCAGCCATACGAAAGTACTTTTGTACTAGTTGCATATCCTCTTTGACTATCACAAAGATAACAAAAGCCAAGATGAATATAGTAGCAAAAGAGTATTTGACTTGCTCCCATAGTCTCGCCTGTTGATATTGTCTCATATTTCTGTTATTATAACATAATCAAACTCAAAAAGTATATGTATAATAATCAAACCCAAAAGAAAATGCAAATTATCATGATAGGCTTAGCCATCATCATGATAGCCGGTATGGCTTTATCTACTGTCACTAGCCTTTTCTACAAATAAATCTCAAATTAGTCGCTTCTCATCATTTTTAAAAATGTATCATGAGATATATGTACTTTTCCTTCTGACATCATACGCTTTTTGCCTTCTTTTTGCTTTTCTCTGAGCTTCATTTTCCTTGTGATATCTCCCCCATAGAGATGCCCTGTCACATCCTTTTTCATCGGAGTTATAGATCGACTAGCGATGATACGACCTTTGACATAGGCTTGTATCTTGATACGGAACATCTCCCTCGGCAATATTTCATATAGCTTCTCTACCGCTTCTTCACACTCTTGTGTCACTCTATACTCCGGTATGACACGAGAAAAAGCTGCTATACGCTCCTCAGCTATATATATATCCATACGAGTCACTATCGCTGGTCTCATGTCCCCTGGCTCATATGATACGCTAGCATAGCCACTACTAGCACTCTTTATCTCATCAAAAAAGTTACGCATCAGCTCACGGAGTGGCATCTCGATAGTCATACGCAATCTACCCATAATCCAATCCTCCATCTCTAATACTGTGCCCTCATGTTTATGTAACAGTTCCATGATCGGTGATACATAATCATGTGGAGTGATGACTGTGACTAGTATCCAAGGCTCTCTCACACTAGCCACATCACCATGCTCAGGAAAATGTATAGGGGTGTAAATTTGCTCAGTTTCACCATTTTTGGTTGTAACTTGATAAGTAATAGAGGGGGTAGTCACAATGAGTGAAAGACCAAACTCCCGACGTAGTCTCTCCGTAATGATCTCAAGATGCAGCATACCCAGAAATCCACAACGGAAACCTCTACCGAGGGCTCCACTCTGCTCCTCCTCATAAGTCAAAGATGAGTCCGAAAGTCTTAGTCTACTAAGTGCTGTGCGCAGATCGTCAAAGTACTCTTGATATTCAGGGTATACAGAAGCAAACACCAATGGTATAGGCTCGGAGTATCCTGGAAAAGCCTCCATCTCACGACCAAATCTGGTCACTGTATCTCCGACTCTCGCGAGTCCAGGCTCTTTGATCCCCGTCACTATATAGCCAATTTCACCTTCCAGTATCTCTTTATTTTCTTCTTTTTGAGGACGAAAATATCCTACTTCCCTTATTATAAATCTCTCTCTACTTTGTAAAAAGATGAGATCATCACCCTTGACTATGGTACCATCCAGTACTCGCACATATAGTATTACACCCTGATGACTAGAGTATTCAAAATCAAAGATAAGTGCTCGCGAGGAGTTATTGGTGGTGGTTATATGCGGAGTTGGCACCCTTTCTATAATTGCATCTAGTAGTTCTTTTACTCCTTCACCAGTTTTACCTGAGACCAGCATTATATCTTCCTCTTTGCAATCTAGTAGCTTGATGAGCTCCAATTTACTCTCTTCTATGTTGGCCAGTGGGCTATCGATTTTATTTAGTGTAGGTATAATTTGTAACCCAGCTTCCCTAGCCATTTGTAACACTGTCATAGTTTGTGCTTGTACACCTTGGGTTGCATCTACAAGTAAGACCGCACACTCTACGGCGCGTAGTGAGCGTGATACCTCGTAAGAAAAGTCTATATGTCCTGGCGTATCTATCAGATTTAAAATATACCCTTTATAATCCATGCGCACTGGTGTCATTTTGATCGTGATACCACGCTCACGCTCTAGCTCCATCGAATCTAGCACTTGCTCTTTCATCTTGCGATTCTCCACAGTCTGAGTGAGCTCTAACATACGGTCAGAAAGTGTACTCTTGCCGTGGTCGATATGGGCAATAATAGAGAAATTCCTAATTTTATCTGTACTTTTGGACATATTTTAATTTTTAGATATCGTATATATATTATAATGTTCACAAGAGTATATGTATTGCTCGATAAAGATCTTTTTAAAAGCCTCGATGGAGTTTTGTTCGTAAAAGACTAA
>JAYVSD010000083.1:0-3207 GCA_043775745.1 bacterium
ATTTTATAGATTATGCTACAATACACCTATGTATATACTAGAAGTAATACCTATAGAAAGTGGCATACCCGTAGATACTCTAACCTACTATAACAAAGAAATACTAGAGGTTGGCACTATGGTAGAGATAGACATAGGCAATAGGAAAAATCTAAGAGCTCTAGTCATCTCTGTAGATGATGTACGAAATCAAAAGTCTATATTGCGCGCGAGCGACTGGGCGACAAAAAAAATCAACAAAGTCATAAACATAAGTACTAGTGACTCCACCCAAAACAAAGCCATAATAGACAAAGACCTACTACTGGCAATATATAAAACTTCTTTAGAATATATGATGTCCCCTTCTACTCTGCTTTCTATTTTAATAAGTAAAGAGAGATGGAATGGAAAAGATAATTCAACTCAAAAAGAAATACATATAGTCCCGACTCGTCAAGAGTTCAAAGCTTTATCTAAAATAAATAAAGATACAAATATCGTCTATAGCATGCCTAATTTAGATCTGATTATCAATCATTATCCAGAGATGAAAGTAGTATTTGAAAATAGTGAATCACCATATTATCAACATGCACATTGGAAAAGGAACATGATGGAGGTGATTTCTTCTGTGTTGGGGGTGGTACCTTCCCCTCAGGGAGATGGTGGAGTCTATGTTTTAAATAAAATAAAAATTATCACTGACGAATTTGAATACAAAACACCTCTAATCAGTGCTGTTACGGATAGACTGATACAAAATGTAATACAAAATCACAAAGATGGAGGTCAAGGCAAGCTACTAATATATGCAAATAGAAAAGGTGAATCCCCACTGTCTCGCTGTTATGACTGTGGCCTGGATATGCTGTGCGAAACATGTGAGATGCCGCTAGTACTACATAAAAAATTAGATAAAAAATGGTATAGCTGTCACCATTGTAACTTTAAAAAAGAGATAATACAAAATAATACCGAAGAAGAAACCGACACTAGCAATCAGATAGAGTGCAAGCATTGTGGTGGCTGGCGTATCATGCCTATAGGTATATCAACCGGGTCTATATCAAATAATTTAAAAGAAATATATCCATTTTTGAATAAAGAAAAAAATGAAAATTCTATACCGCTATTTATATTGGATAGTGAAAACGCCTCTACACCACTTAAAGTCAATCGTATCTTAGCGAGTTGGAAGTCCGAAGGTGGTATACTCGTGACCAATGATATCGGCCTCAATGATAGATCTAGACCCAATCTACAATCTGACTACTCGATCATCATTTCGCTAGATGGTATGTACTCTATACCAGATACTGGTATAGAAAAGCGTATACTATATACTTTAAACAGACTAAATGAAATGACAAAGAATCAAGTGATACTGCATACTCATCTATATCAACATCCACTTGTCAATACTCTACAAGAAACAGATACAAAAACCAAGACTCAAAAGATAAATAATCTACTAAAAGAGATAAACCACAAATTAGAAATAGCAAAATTACCACCATATTATCATAATATCAAGGTGACCTTTAAAAAAGAAAGTACTTTTTCTGAAGCTTTATCCAATTTAGAATTATATATCAAAGATAATGATAAATATGAATACAAAATATCTTTCCCTTATATACATATTAAAGTCAAAAGAGGGTTGGATATTAAAGATCCAACTTATCTATATCTATATCAAGCTCTAAATAAAGGCAAAGTAGAGTATGGGGTGATGTTTTAAATCTCTATATCACCTAGCACATCGATCAACATTTGAGTTAAAACAGCTGGTAATTTAGTAAAGTCCGACCCCATAGTCACACCTCTAATCTTGCCGTCGACATTTTGATTCCACACTTTATTAAATACTTTTGTCTCTTCTGCACCTACTTCACCTATTTGGAATGCGAATACTGTCACCCCATCTGCTATCAGTGCATCCACTTTCTCTTTGGCTTTTATCCAATCACTACTAGCACCATCTGTAATTAGTATAGCTATATCTAATACTTTGCCATCTTTTATTTTTTGCTTTTCTTTAGTATCTATACTTTTTAGTACTATATCCAATGCTTTATCGTCATATGTGTACCCCATATCGACACCCACACTTTCTAATGCTTTATAATTTTTCTCTCCTTTGACACCAGATCTTATATCATTACCAGCACCATCTATGCCTGTGTGAGTATATAGAAATTCAGCCCCATCTACCACCCTAGTCTTATCTACATCACCATATACTATAGTCTGTGTATCCATATGCATAGCACTACCAGTATTATCTTTGTTACTACTTAGTCTAGTATTAAAATTATCTTGTGACATATACATCATAGTGAGCAGTCTGTCTATCATTTGATTCTTGCTAGATTTTGCACCTTGCATACTACTAGACTGATCTATTAGTAATCTGACTTTGATACGCTCTGGTCTCTCACTTGGCGCCTCTACACTACGCACTCTGGTAAAAGGTCTAAATCTCTCAGGGTGTCCACCGAGCAGATCTGGCAATTGATTTATAACTGCATCCACATCGACCCCAGTGCCACTACTATGTCGCCCTGTGATCACTGACCTATGCTCATTACCATATCTACCTACTATACGCCTCCACACATCGTCCAATGCTCCTATATATGGTGCCACATCATGCCAGGCGGCCGCTACACGCTTTGCCGTCTCCTCTTTTATATTTTTAGCTTTGGCAAATTCTGCTACCGCATTCTCCCTCGCCACTCTCTGTCTCTCTTCGCTGCTTTGTCTCTCCGCACTCTCTCTCGCCTCTTTGTCTACTCTAGCTTTAGCCTCAGCTGCATCATGTAGTGCCTTGATCTCCTCCAGCGTCATTGGTGGCTTTCCCACATTTGGAGTGGGCTTTACTCCTACTCTCCCATTTTTCCAATCCGCATACTTTTTTATCTCGCCTTTGGGTATGATATCTGGGCTACTAGCTTCTATACCTTTTATTATTTGCTCCATCCATTTACTGATTTCTTCCCACATTTTTTCCATCATATTATCTATGTCTTTATCTTTATCCGCCATACCACTCTCTACATATTGATCTATCTGTTTACACATATCTTTAAAAAGTAGCTCAGTAAATGTAGGTAAGAGCGTAGCATCTACATACTCACTTCTATACGCTAGACTAGTATCTTTGTCTAATGTTGTATTGCCTTTTTTACCATGATCTAGTCTATTTTCTGTATTTGGATTGAG
>JAYVSD010000084.1:0-3395 GCA_043775745.1 bacterium
CGCCGCCTTTTATTTTACCACACATTCGTGACTGTATAAAGCCCATTTAAATATGGTATATTTTATATATGAATGAACTTTCCAAAATACTAGGCTCGGTAGAGAGACTGAGACTGATACGTTTTCTTTTACGTGATATAAGAAAGCATTATACATTATCCGACATAGAAGAGAAAACTAAAATCAAAATAGACATCTTAAAAAAGGAGTTAGTAATGCTTCTTTCTATTAATTTCATCACAAAAGAGAAAAGTAAAGTTTATACTTTTAAAAAAGATGTAAGCCTCTTGAAAGAGGCTATAGTATATAAAGTTAATGATAAATTTAAATATATAGATAATCTCAGCACCTTGGTACTAGATTATACCAGTATAGATAGAGATTTGCTCTTATCAAAGCTTAAAGGCTCAGGCAAGATTAAGTATTTACTGCTCTCTGGCATCTTTACTGGTTTTGAAAAGAGTAGATTGGATATACTGTATGTTGGAGAAGGTATGAATGTGAAAGAAGTAGAAAAATCGCTTAGTGGTATATCTGTAGAGCTGGGGCGCGATCTAAAGTATGTGATCATGGATGTGGAGGAGTATGTATACAGGAAGAAAATGTTCGACTCTTTTATTATTGATGTGTCGGAAGGTATTAATGAAGTGCTAATAGATAAAATGCCTAGAGTGTAGTTTGATCCCACATGACCAAGTAATCACGATGTATACCTTTGATAACTTCACCTTTGTAATGCCCAAGATCAATTTGCCAAATGAAACCATTATTATCATTGGCATCTAGGCTCATTAAATAAGGTTTATATATATATGCATATCTAATTGCATAAAATAAATCGGCAGCAGTAGTGGTGGATTCTTGAGAGCTTAAGTTTATCTCTGTATTTTCCAAGCCGATAGAGCGTAATTTATTATCAGCGTAAGCTTGGAAAAGTTGTGGTCCGATAAAATGTATGGTTTGACTTTGAGCATCTTTGTCTCCCGAAAGTAGAGCAGGCAATATGTCGAGCTGCTTTATATTTCGGTCTTTATAAATTACACCACGCTCTTGAGATACATTATCCAAAGCGGTGAAGCTGACAGCCAAATTGATAATGTTGCTGTCATGTATGGGTTTGTTTATATCTTTTATATTGTTATAAAGTACACCGTTACTTAAGTCCATAGCAATTAGCTTTTTGCCCTTGTATTCTTTGATTATACCAGAAAGATGTTCGTAGTCAGCCGCAACTAGATGATCGGTAACTAGTGATGTGCTAGAAGATGAGGATATGACATCCTCATCTTTCAAGACTATTACATAAGTGTTTTTGTCTGTAAAGTCATATATATATTTAGAATCTTCATCCTCTAATCTAATACAGCCGCCAGAGTATACACTAGATACACGCTCACCATCTTCGTGATAGGGTATGCCATGTATGAAATAGTTACCAGAAAATTGCATAGACCAAGGCATGTATACATGGCCTAGACTAGAGAAATGCTTGGTCTCCCAGCTCCTAATTTTATATATGCCACCGGGAGTCTCATAGTATTTGTTGGGCTTACCCACTGATACGATAGAAAAAGTCTTGTCGATTAAGCCATTTTCGATCGTACTTATAGTTTTATCGCTTAGATTGGCAAGTACCACTTTACCTATTTGGGGTATTTTGTATTTACTTCTCCAGAGAGTATAAGGAGATACATTATCTGTGTCACCTCTGCTATTATATTTATTATAAACAGTAAAAGTAGAGGAGGTGATAGTTGATATCACACCTTTTAATTTATCATCATTGTACTCTACTACTTTATCAGTCGAACTCCTTAATATCTTTTGTGTGTATATTTGCTTTAAATTATATTTCTTACTTAGAGGCAACACATATACTATCATTATATAGGTAACCATAAAAAGTGAAAGTGTTAATAATAAAACTCGTAGTGGTCTGCTCATTTGTTATCGATTATAGCATAAACTTTTTAAATATAAAATCAGTGGATAAAGTAAAGCACAAGACTTTAGTAAAGAGTATAATATATAATATATATTCAAGCAATTGATATATAAAAGATATATAAAATAATATGCCCGACACAATACAAAAAACAATAGGAGATCCGCTAGCTAAAGTACTAAATAGCTTTATCGACCAGGCTCCCAATGTTTTGTTTGCTGTGCTTATGATTATACTTGGTTTCGTTTTGGGTGACATACTAGGTCGTGCGATTACGCACTTCTTACATTTGCTCAAAGTAGATAGAGTATTAGATCATGCTGGTATGGAAGACCTCTCAAAGCGAGTAGGCTTTGGCGTATCAGTATCGAAGTTTATAGGCCAGCTAGTCAAGTGGAGTCTGGTGATCACTTTCGCCATGATCGCCACTGATAACCTAGGCCTAAAGGCTTTCACCGCGTATCTTTATAAAATACTTAACTATTTACCTAGCGTCTTCTCTGCCGGTTTGATATTTGTGGCTACCTTTGCCGCAGCAGAGTTTGTGAGTCGCTTGGTGGATGGCTCAGTACGAGCAGCTGGCCTGAAAGTTAGATCAGCTGGCCACATTTGTAAATATGCGATTATGGTGTTTGGTGTTTTATCTGCATTGTCTGAGCTTAAAATAGCTTCTGGCTTTATGGAGATACTATTCCAGGGTATAGTTTATTCTTCTGCTTTGGCTTTAGGTCTAGCTTTCGGCCTAGGTGGTCGTGATGCGGCAGCCAAGTTGATAGAAAAGGTTAGCAACAACTAACTTGAATTGTAAAACATAATAGCAAAATACTCTTGTATATCAAGAGTATTTTGTGTTATAATAAACTTATGCAAAATTACAATCAATACACTTTTATACAAAATATTATTATCAGTCAATTACAAGCGACTTTGAGGATTTTGGCTAAAGCAGAGTCTCATATCAAAGAGGGTAAAGCTACAGAGTCTGAGCTATTGTCTGCTGATCTAGCGCCGGACATGTTTAATTTTACCAAACAGATACAAGTGATCAGTGACAGCGCGAAAGGTGCAATGGCCAAGCTTTCTGGTCAGACTGCGCCATCTATGGCTGATACAGAGATCACAATCACAGAGCTAGGTACGCGCATCGAGCAGACTCTCACATATGTGCAGAGCTTCAATGAGGAGAGCTTCAAAGATGCTGGTGATGCCAAGATTAAATTTGTTTGGATGCCAGGCAAATATGTTACGGGTACAGATTTTGTAAACACTTTCGTACTACAAAATTTAATGTTTCATGTCGTCACCGCTTATGACATACTTAGGATGAAGGGTGTGCAGATCGGCAAGATGGATCTGATCGGTGATATATCGATGCATGATGAGGCATAAAGTTAAGTTTGTGATATAATAGTCAGATGCAAATAAATGATATGGCTCTAGATGTCAAAAA
>JAYVSD010000085.1:0-2475 GCA_043775745.1 bacterium
GTTTTAGCTGGAGTATTGGCTTTTATATTATATTCCTCATTTGGGGAGAGTCATAAAATGGTAGGAAATGAATTTGTCAGGGCAGCAGCTCAAAATGTAGAAAAGTCAAAAGTTATTTTATCTCCTGCATTGCCAGAAATCACACACATCACTACACCATCGACAGTGAAAGGGTTGTACCTCAGTGCATGGGGAGCGGGGGATACTACATTACGCTCCAATGTGATAGATTTGATAAAGAAAACGGATCTCAATGCAGTAGTGATAGATGTCAAGGATTATACTGGACAGTTATCATTTCATCTCGATCCTATCGCCTCGACCACAGACAAGTATGCACCCGTATACAGCGTACCAAATGAGTCTAACAAAATAAGAGATGTCAGAACTTTGATAGATACTTTACACAAAGATAATATATATGTGATAGCGCGTATAGCGGTATTTCAAGACCCTTTTATGTCTAAATATAAGCCTGAAATAGCCATTAAAAATAAATCAACAAATGGTCTATGGAAAGATAAAAAGGGTCTCACGTGGGTCAATGCTAGTAATATGGAATACTGGCAATATATAGAGGCGCTTAGCAAATACTCATATGATATAGGCTTTGATGAAATCAATTTAGACTATATACGCTTCCCTACCGATGGTGACATAAGCATGATGGAGCTAGGTCTGGCGAGCAGTAGCAAATATGAGATTATCAACAGCTTTTATGAATACATGGGTGATGCCCTGTACGAATACACTCCAGTCTCAGCAGATCTTTTTGGTCTTACCACTATAGATGATAATGATCTGGGTATAGGGCAACGCATAGAGAGCGGACTACGCAATTTTGATTTTGTTGCTCCTATGATATACCCATCTCATTATGGGGCTAATTTTAAAAGCATCAAAGATCCAGAGTCTCATCCATATGAAACCATCAGATCAACAATGATAGGAGCAAAGAATAAAGTCTCTCGATTAGCAACTGATACCGATCAAGTAGAAGAGCATTATTGGTCTAAAATGCGCCCTTGGATACAGGATTTCTCTTTACATCATGATTATGGTGTGACTGAAATAGAGGCACAGATTAGAGCTTTGCATGAGTTGGGTGTAGACTCTTATCTCATCTGGAATGCTAGTAATAGGTATACAAAAGGTGTCAAGTATTGAAATGAAAAAAATTTATGTCATAACTGGTCCCACTGCTTCTGGCAAGACTGCCAAGGCTATAGAGTTAGCATTAGCACAGAATGGTGAAGTGATCAATGCTGATAGTAGGCAAGTATATGTAGGGTTGGATATAGGTACTGCCAAAGCGACAACAGAGGAGATGAAAGGTGTGAGACATCACCTATTAGATATACGAGAGCCCAAACTAGTGATTGATACGGACTATATACCCTTTTCTGTATCTGAGTGGTTACGTCTAGCTGAGGCTGCTACCGGGGATATACTAAGTAGAGGGAAAGTACCGATAGTGTGTGGTGGCACTGGCTTTTACATTGATGCTTTGTTATATGGCCTGCCAGATAATGGCAGCCCTGATTATAGTTTGAGGAAAGAATTAGATCTGCGAAGTATAGAACAATTGAATAAAGAATATAATTTAAATATCAATAACAAAAGAAGACTGATCCGTGCTATAGAGATTTTAAAAAGTGGCAGAGTGATACAACCTAGATCGCGAGTGCCTAGATATGAAGCGATAGTGATAGATATGTACAAAGAAAATAGTTTAAATAGAGAGACTTTAAAAGCTAGACTAGAAAAACGAGGCAGAGACAGAATTGATATGATAATATCAGAAATTGAAACATTAATAAAAGTAAAACAGATAGACCCTGAGTGGCTGTGCACTATAGGTATAGAGTACAAGCAGATTTTAAAAACTATTGCTGAAAAAGATGATATAATTAAAAATATAGTGACCAGATCTCTACAATACGCCAAAAGGCAAATCACATGGAATAAAAAGTATCTTCCAAAACCCTTATAGGGATGTTAGACTCGAAATTTTATTTTTGTTAAAAACATTATAGCATAAAGTGTGTCGTGGTGATATACTGTATACATGTCATTCTTGGACCCCAAAGCAATAGTGATGCAATTGCCTATACTTGAGGGTGATTTGATATTAGACTTGGGATGTGGTAGTGGAGCATACGCATTTGAAATAGCCAAGATGTATAATGGGGTGAAGGTGTATGCCATGGATAAAAGTAGACTATTACTCGATAGCATAGCACACACAGCAGTGATGCAAAAGATAACACAGATAGAGACTCTAGAAGTAGATTTACAGTATAGATGGCCCATGGAAAGCGTGTCAATTGATGAAGCACTAATGATCAACATATTGCATGCATGCACAGATAAAATCGCCGTACTCAGAGAGCTGCATAGAGTGATGAAGCCACACTCGTATATCGTGGTGATAGACTGGAATGGAGACACAGTCTTTGGTCCTGGATCGTATGC
>JAYVSD010000086.1:0-3654 GCA_043775745.1 bacterium
CACTTAGAAATGCTATTGACAAAATGCAGTTGATTATAGATGTAATGCCAAATGAGACTCCGAGTAAAGAAGCTCTTAGAGGAATGTTGGCAGCTATAATAGAGGGGTCTAGACAAATGCATGCCTCTTTGAAAAAGCAAGAAGATTTAACCATATACCATAGGAGGTCAGCAGAGATAGATCACCTGACACAGATTTTTAATCGGCGAGGTCTAGAAAGTGCCATCAAGGATATGGTAGATGCAAATATAGAAAAGGTCAGGGTGGGAGAAAGGATATATTATATGTGCATAGCTATAGACTTAGATGATTTCAAGCCTATCAACACAGCGCTAGGGCATCAAGGTGGTGATATAGCTTTGCAAACTTTTACCAGGGTTTTGAAAGGTAGTATGCGTGTTACTGACTTTGTTGCCAAGAGAGAGTATCATGAGGGGCGGTCTATAGAAAGTAGAACTGGAGGTGATGAATTTCTTGTGGTGTTACCAATGTCCATACCTAGTTACCTCACATCGACGCAAGATGTGGACGATTATATACAAAAAAAGAAAGCCGAAATTATAAATAAAATTAAAGATTCTCTACATGAAATAAAATTTAAAAAAGATGGAAACGGTGAAATAATATCCCTACAAAAAATAGGTGAACCGGAGGTAGATGAGTTGGTGCTCGGCGCCTCAATCAATGCACATGTATGTAAACATGATGAACACGCTACACATGATGATGTAAATAGCGCTATAGACAAAGCTTTAAATGATGCTGATGCAGAATTAGAAAAGATAAAAAAGATAAGGAGAGAAGAAATTATGCTAGAAGAAGCAAATACACCCACCGCTCTGGACTATGATTATTAGTTTTTATAAAAATTATGTTATAATAAACACATGAAAGAAAAATATACAATACATAATCTAGAAGATAACACAGGTTGCGAGGAGGGTGGTTGTGCATGTTGTGATGGCGATAATACAGATAATATAAATTATAAAAATGATTGCTGTGGTGGAGGATGTGATGACTGTCTGGTGGATGGAGGCTATCCGTATGCTAAGGTAGGTAAAAGAGTCAGAGACATGGAGTTCCAAACTTTACATAAAGGTGAAATTATCGATATGAATCTAATGGACAATTACGGTAAGTGGCAAGTGCTGGTCTTTTATCCTGCAGATTTCACTTTTGTCTGCCCTACAGAGCTAGTCGAGCTATCTAGTATGTACAAAAAGTTTCAGGACATTGATACAGAGATCATCGCGGTGTCTACTGACTCAGTGCATGCTCACAAAGCTTGGCGTGAGCTAAACAAAGATATAGCAGCCATAGAGTATCCGATGGCTAGTGATTCTACTCATGAGATGAGTGAATACTTTGATACTCTGATCAAAGAGGAAGGTAGATCATTGCGGGGCACTTTTATCATCGACCCAGAAGGCATGTTGATAGCTAGTGAGATCAACGATAACTCAATAGGCAGATCCTCTAAAGAGTTGTATAGGAAACTCCAAGCTGCACAGTTTGTCTATGAGAACGGCGACCAAGTATGTCCCGCCTCATGGGAGCCAGGTAATGACGCGATCACAGTTAGTGCTATAATAACTAAATGAAATTTAGTAGAGAGTGGCTACAAAGCTATATAAAAGAGCCTTTACCGAGCAAAGAGATTATAGATGATGTAATCAGTCGCAAAGCTTTTGAGGTGGAAGGTGTGGAGATTATAAATGCTGACGAGATATATGATATCAAAGTCTTGCCAAATAGACACGGTGATGCATTATCGCATTACTTTATGGCGAAAGAGTTTTGCGCATTGTTAAAATTAACTTTATTAAATTATAAAAATGATGTCAGTACAAGTCAAAATAAATCAGAGCATCGACTTACAAAAATAAAAATTGAAGACGAAAAGTCTTGCTTTGTGTTTGAGACTGTACATATAGATGGAGTGGATAGTCGTGAGAGCCCGGAGTGGATGAGGCTTAGACTTGAGTCCATAGGACAGAGATCCATCAATGCTATCGTCGACATTACTAATTATGTGCAATTCGCAATCAACAAGCCCATGCACGCCTATGATGCACATGAGGTAAAGGGTGGGGTTTTAATAAGGTATGCAAATAAAGGAGAGAAATTAACAGCTCTGGATGGTATCGAGTTAGAGCTAGATACAGAGACACTTGTGATAGCCGATAATGAAAAAGTGTTGGGCCTCGCTGGTATTAAAGGCGGAATGTATAGTGGAATAAAGGCTGAAACCAAAAGTATCATTTTAGAATCAGCTAATTTCGATTCTATACTAATCAGGCAAACTGCCAAGAAGTATGGAATGCACAGTGATGCTTCAAAGAGATTCGAGGCTGGCCAGTCAAGTGTGCTAGTACGCATGGGTACAGAGCTAGCTATAAATCTATATAAAGAAATATTTGGCAATGATATACAGATAAGTTAAATATGTAGAGTTGGTAAAAGTGTGATAGATATAGAAAATCAAAAAATAAAAATCAACACTAGCCTCCAAAGCATAAATGCTAATCTGGGTGGTGTATATAGCAATTTGGATGTGGAGGAAGTTCTAGATAGTTATAGTTTTAATTTTGAAAATACAAAATATACAATAAATGTACCGCTAGAGAGAGTGGATCTAAAAATAGAAGCAGATATAATAGAAGAGGTGGGTCGCGCTCTAGGCTATGATACTTTAAAACCAGTATTACCAAAAATAAAAAATAAAGATAATCAAGATAGATACGGTAAATATAATAGTCACATGTATTTAGAAATGGCATTGAGACATGCTTTGTATGAGCGTGGTTATGATGAGGTCATCACTTATACTTTGACTGACAAAGGTGATGTGTTTTTAGAAAATTCAATAGTAGGCAAAACCTTACGTAATGATATATCTGACGGTCTGATCAAATCCTTTTATAAAAATCTAAGTAATGCACCTTTGATGCAGCTCGATGTGATTAGAAGTTATGAGATCGGCTCTGTCTTTACTATTGATGATGAGTATAGACACATAGCTATCATTTGTGATGATAATAAAAAGAAAAGTAATTTTGGGCGGGAAATCGAGACTTTGATCAAAGAGATAGAGACAGAACTTTTTTCAAAGATAGATGATAAAATTAAAATTAATTTTAAAGTTAAAAGTGAAAAGCCGTATACAATAGAAATTAATTTAACAGAGCTGTTGGCAGAGCAAATTAAATATACGAAAGCTGAAGAAAATAAGCATGGTGGTATGATAGATTTGGGTATAGACCATGATAAAGAATGGAAATATAAACATCTATCAGTATATCCGATCACAACTCGTGATGTGTCTGTCTTTTACCCTGAAACAGCTAGCATAGAAGGTATTCAGACTTTGATAGGAGATACGATACATGCAAGTACTCTGGTAAAGAAATTTTATTTAGTCGATAGCTTTGAAAAGAAGAGTAAAGATGGCACAGTAAAAAGGTCCGCCGCCTTTCGCATCGTGTATCAGTCTGACGATCGCACGCTCACAGACGATGAGGTGAATGCTGAAGTCTCACATGTGTATCAAGCATTGAAGGTGGCTGGATGTGAACTTAGGTAAAAGATATCATAAAATATGAGACTAGACTTGGAAATAGTAAAAAGAGGGCTAGCTAGATCCAGAGCGCA
>JAYVSD010000087.1:0-3760 GCA_043775745.1 bacterium
TTGTGCACTATGTATTGAATAAAGCTATCTAGATAAAGCGTCTAATAAAATTTTCAATTCCATTTTAGCTACACCTACTACTTTATCTGCTCCACCGTAATATATATAGAGATACTCATCTATCACACACATACCACAAGGGAAAACCACATTGGGGACGATACCCTCTTTCTCCCATTTGAGCTCGGGCTCGAGTATGGGGTCTGCAGATCTAGATATGACATATGTAGGGTCTTTGAGGTCTAAAAGTATGACACCTACACGATAAGTGTGGCTAGTCCTAGAGATACCATGATAAAGGACCAACCATCCGGATGGAGTTTTAAGTGGGGGACAAGCGATACCAACCTTTAACGAGTCCCAAGTATTCACTCTCGGTGATAGTATAGAGAAACAGCGGTCTAGTTTCTCTTTTTCAAAATCTAATGAGTCTATATAGTCTCCACATATATCAGTGCCGATACGGTGCATGACAAAATATTTGTCATCAAAACGCTCTGGGAATACGCAAGTGTCCTTGTCATCATAATCTCTTTGAGAAATTAGATAAGGAGTGTCCCAGCTAGACCATTTACGGTCTAAGAAATCTTTTTTGCTTATTTTGGTAACAGCCACCATGGGCTTGTCTACACCATTGTAAGCAGTATAAAACATATATAAATTATCTTCTATAATTAATACCCTAGGATCTTCACAACCTGAATTTCCGCCTGGCACTTTTTTATTTTCAAAATCAGCCCTAGGTATATATATAGGCTCTACCAGCCTTTCGTCTATGTGAGCCCCATCAGCAGAGATGGCGAGTCCTATTGTAGAAGTATTATCTCGGGACATAGCTCTATAGAATATATAAGTTTTGTCTTCAATTCTCAGGGCGCCAGGATTAAAAGTTGCCAATGACTCCCAGTCGTGGTCAGGGTCTGGCACTATCACAGGAGCGCGACTCACTCTAGTAAATTTATGCCTATCACGAGTACTTTCTGTCATGGTATGTAAGAGGTCTTCAAGATTAATTTCTGCGACGCAAGTTTTTGCATCTACCACTCCATAGTAAATAGATAAAGTTTTACCTTTTAGTATAGAGCCAGTGGGGAAACATATATTTTCTATCGGGCCGAGTAGCTCATATTCCTCGCTGGGCACTATGATAGGTCCCTCGGTTCTTGCTATTATTTTTAAGGGGTCTTTATGGTCCAACAGTAGCGCCTCTATGCCAAATATCCTCTCTAGACTGCTGCCTCTATAATTTTGTATATAAGAGTGTATAAAAAGCCACCCATCCTTGGTATAAATAGGTACTGGACCACCCTCATAATGATCTTTGACATCACGACGTATATTGAAAGACTGCATTTCGAGATTTTTGTACCACTTACTCCAGAATTCGACAGAGCTTTCATCCCATAGATTTTCAATATTATCTACTTGAGCTATAGATAATTGCATGTTGTCTCGATCTGTATTTACTGAGAGTATGACTGTGACTTTACCATTGATACGCCGTGGGAAAATAGCCATCGCTTTCGCATTGAATGGTGTCACTAGATGCTTTTCTTTAATAGTTGAGTCTACCAATGTGTCAGAGATAGCTACTGCTACTTTTATATTATCAGCATTGTATGGATAGCCGGATAGAGCAGTGTAAAATGTATAGTATTTACCCTCAAAAAATGTAATACGAGGATCCTCACATCCGCAATTTTCCCATTGCTCTGTAGGGGCTATATACTGCTTTCTATTTTCAAAGTGTATACCATCATCACTATGAGTAATACCTATAGTAGATAGACGCTCTGGCAGTCTAGTGCGGTCTATAGATGACTCAGCGCGGTATACACCATACAGATGGGGACCATCTTGGAGTACACTCATATTAAAAGCAGAATGAGCCTCAAAGATATTTTCTTTTTTATGAGTAAATATTGGATTATGATTTGATTTTTTAACTATATACATATTTCTTTTTGTTTCTTGTTTTTATTATAACTCTTTTTTCAATTATTACAGCAGAGTTATTCAGTATATGCTCGACCATCTCATTGAGGTTGGTGGTAGCTAGACAAGTGTAAGTGTCAGCACTACCATAGTATATATGCAAGATTCCGTCGATAAGAGCCGTACCACAACAGTATATAACATTGGCCTTTATGCCACCCACCTCATATGACTCTTCGGGCTCTAATATAGCCTGCTGTGTCTTGGCTATTATTTTCTTGGGATCATTTAGATCGAGCAGCATCGCAAACATTTTATATTTTTGCATTTGCCCCACATCATGTCCATGATAGATCACCAGCCAACCTTTGTCAGTTTTAATCGGGGGAGGGCCCGCTCCGCGTATTAGTTTGTTCCTAGATTCCCAGATGGGGTTACGATCATGAGCAGAGTAGATGAAGTTATCACCATCAAAGTAGTTCAAACTGTCAAGATATTCAATCATGAGTGAGACATTCATATTGTGTAATATAGCAAATTTGCCATTTATTTTTTCAGGGAATAGCACCCAATTTTTATGCCATTGTCCGGGAGGAGAGATCAAGACGGAATCACTCCAATTCCATTCACGATTTTCAAAATCATTTACAGATATATAAGTCATAGCCAAACGCAAAAAGTTCCACCCATCAAAAGCATGATAAATCATGTATATCTTGTCCTCAATTTTGACTATGCGTGGGTCTTCTATACCACCTTCTGATCCGCCACCAGATGAGTAGATTGCCCTCTGTGTTTTTTTATCTCTCTTCTTTCTTTTTTTGGTAGCAAAATAGTCAAAAGCTATATCTCTATCAGATTCACTAAAGTCATTTGGTAGGACACTTTTGATATGGCCGATCACAGATATATCAGAGTCACCCATAGCACGATAGAGTAGATGTACTTCACCTTTGTGATATAGTACTGCTGGATTGATCACCGCTCTAGACTCCCAGGCAGATTTTACTATAGGAAAAAGAATAGGATTGTTTGCTGATTTTTGTATGATTCTATTTTTATGAGCGACCACCGATTTGGTGTGGTCTATGTATACTCTTTTTTTACGTATTACATTCTTAATAGTTTTTTTGACTACATTTTTTTCTTTAGTTTTTCCTTTTTTGGAAGTAGGTTTTTTAATTTCTGCCATATTTATCTTTAAGCCTGACTATGTCACCATCTTTAAAAATACCATCGGTGATTTCCAAGACTTCCACACTGTTATTCGGTGCTGATATTTGATGGCTTGTACCTGCTTTAATTTGGAACTCTTCTCCTATTTTTGCTATGCGCATGAGCTTGCCTATGGTAATGAGGGGGTTACCTTTCAATACTTTCCAGAACTCATTACGCAGTTTATGTATTTGTAAAGATAATTCACCACCCTTTTTAACAGAAATTATTTTAGCAGAGACCTCTTTGTTTTGTTCAAAGACACGCATCTCACCCCAGGGCGCTTTCTGTGTGATAGGGTTGATCCCAGTATCATTGTTTATCTTTTTAAGCAGCTCTTTAATTATATATTTACTATCAGCAATTTGTTTGACTATAATAGAGTCCACACCGATACCCATCACTACTTCATCATTGCCACCTTTGTATAGAGCATCACCCACATAAAGTATATCAGATAGTTTTATATTTAACTTTTCCTGTAGATATTTAATGCCGACAGTTTTATCCACACCCTTTTTGGTGATGTCTATAGAAGTTAAACCTCCAGTTTTGATCGAGAAACCGGGCAATATTTTATGTAATATATTTATAATACGATTTCTTTTAC
>JAYVSD010000088.1:0-2227 GCA_043775745.1 bacterium
TGCTCAACGAGATACTAGCCAAAAATACAGGCCAAAGTATAGAAACGATAGAAAAAGACAGTGACCGAGATAATTGGATGACCGCCGAAGATGCTCTAAAATATGGTCTAGTGGATCACATAGTAAGTAGTAGAAAATAAAATCACAAAAGTTATCCTTGTCAATACTTGCATTTATAAGGGTTTTCTACCATAATATAGATAGCGCAATGCGCAAATAATAAACAATCATATGAATAAAGCAGCTCTAGTAGAAGTATTGGCCGAGACTTTGGGGTCCACCAAAGTACAAGCAGAATTGGCAGTGGATACCGTGTTCGACACTATTGCTAAAACCCTTAAAAAGGGCGACGAAGTTTCAATAGCCGGATTTGGTAAATTTGTAGCCAAGGATCGCGCAGCTCGTGAAGCCAGGAATCCAAAGACAGGTGCGATGGTACATGTACCAGCCACCACCGTCCCCAAATTCTCAGCTGCCAAGGCTCTCAAGGACGCAGTCAAATAGTATTTGTGCTATAGACTTCCCCCTTCGTTCAAATTGTAAACACACAGTGCGCGAGCCGTAGGCTCGCGCACTGTGTGTTTTTATAAGCAATGTAAAATATAAAACAAATTTTAATTTCCGTTACTTACTAGACTAGCTATAGGGTCTGCGCTGGTGTTTGTATTGGTGTTTGCATTAGAAGAGCTTATCGTATCTGCATTTATTGATTGCTGTGTATCTTTCAATAGATCTGCTGGCTCTGTAGTCATCTGAGAGGCCATCTCAGCTCTAGCGTCTGCTTGAGCTGCTGCTACCGATGTCTGTATATCTGTAACTGCGGTAGTCATTTGCTCCACTTCTTCAGTCTGATCTACTGCAGGATTTGTCACTGTGCGTGATGTATCTATGGTTTCCAAAAGACCTTTGGCTTGCTCTTCTACTTTCCTTAATATATCCACACCTATTTGTGCTTCGGTTACTATGGCAGCTAGCTCTTTGGCTTCGTCTAGTGCATCTTTGTTTATGTCGTCTATCATATTTTTCTTATTTTAATAATATCATTATTTTACCTCAAAAGAAACCCTTACTACCGCTGTTACCTTTTTATCTATACTACTAGTATCATAGCTGCCGTAGTCACTCACATCACTAGAGTTAACCGTAGTAACCTGGAACACACCCGAGCTAGCCTCTACTATGGATCCAAGTTTACTATTGCCTGCTATCGCAATGGCACTCGCCCGCTCTGTAGCATTCCTAGTAGCATCAGCTAGCATACCTACTCTATCGTTTTTGAGATTATCATAATAGTACTCTACTCTATCAAGGTTTACATTGGCTTTGTTTGACATATCGACCACCACGGTACCAGATATATCAGTAGCCAGCTTTACATTTTTAGTATTTACAGTGACAGTCACAGACATATCATGTCCTGTGACCCCCAACTGACAATCACTATATCCTGTCTTTTGGTTTAACATACAAATATCTACTGTGTTTACTTGTGACACATCTACCTCTTTCTCTTTTACACCATTATTTAAAAGATACCCCTTAAGCATTTTTACATCTTCATTTAAAGATCGATTTTGTATGGCAATGTCACTACTATTTGCCGTAGACTTATGATTGATACTTAGTATAATTTTAGCTGTATCACTTTTTACTATTTTCTCGGTAGATCCTGTCACGCTGATTACATTATTAGCTCTTTTTATATTGCCTATACCCTGCCCTAGAACTACTGCACAGATAATAATAGCGATACCAAACACAACAGCCGCCACACCTACTTGTGTATTAAATAAATTATTTTTTATATTTTTAATTGTTTCCATTTTATTTTAAAAGTTATATCTACATTATACATTTTTATTTTAAATAAGTCACTGCATAACTTATGCTTAATACCACTAAATGAAAAGAAAGTGGCACTTGTTTATTGTTGATTGATCACTATGCCTTGCTCTTTACAGCTTGTAGCCATAAAGCTTTTCCAAAATGTAGGACATTGTAAAGTGATGGTCTTCTCTACTCCATTAATGTTTTGTAATCTAAAGTTGCAAGTGACATAAGAGTTACCGTCGGTATCTTCTCCTTGACAACTCTGCCCCATCACCCTGTAGTCATAATACATAGTAGCTGCGTAATCGTTTCCTTTACTCAGCCCCCTACCTGCTCTCACCTGATTACCAAACACAAAATACCCATAAAAACCAATAACTAAAAGTAGAATCACTGA
>JAYVSD010000089.1:0-2240 GCA_043775745.1 bacterium
CTGATGAGTTATCAGGGTCTGAACAATATACGTATGGTACGGTAGCGATGGCGAATTCAGGACCTAGTACTAATGGTAGTCAATTCTTTATCGTTTCTGCCAAGCCTAGCGTCGGATTACCGCCTAGCTATACAGTGTTTGCTCATGTGCTATCAGGTATGGAGGTGGTGGACAAAATACAAAATGTAAAGACCTCATATCCAGACAGGCCAGTAGAGGATGTGATTATCGATCACGTCACAGCACAGTAGCCACGCTCAAAGCTCTCCCAATCCATCTCCTTTTTACCTTCGGGGGTGACACGTAACACAGTGCTAGTCGCTGTGTCTATGTTATTTATTTTGACCCGCATCTCTTTGTCTGCATGTTTTATAAAAAAGAATATACCTGGCCAAGGTCGCAGTGCATGCCATTTCTTTTTTAGTTCTGAGACATCTATGGGGTATTGGATTTCGCCCTGCTCTTTCTTGATAAATTTACAAAAAGTAGCTTTATCATGATCTTGGGCTATAGGTTTTAATGTGCCTTCTATAATAAAAATTAAAATTTGTACTATGAGCTCTGCTCCAGCCCTGCCACATATACGCTCTAAGGTCTCGGTGTTCCAGTCTCCGATGGGGGTTGGGATTTGAGTCTGCACATACACTGGCCCGCTATCCATACCAGCATCTAGTGCCATGATACTGAGACCTATGGAAGTGGCACCATCTAGTAGCTGACTTTCTATCGGGGATGGTCCACGATATAGCGGTAACATAGATGGGTGTATGTTAAGCGTCCCATATTTGGGTATACTTAAAAGGCTTTCTGGGATAATCTTGCCATAACTCGCAACTATAGACAAATCAATTTTATTTTCTTTAAAAAAGATATTTAAAATATTATTTTCATCTTTTAAACTTGTAGGTTGAAGAATTAAAATATCTTTTGATTTTGACCAGGTTTTAATTATAGGCTCAGTCATAGTCTGATGTCGTCCGATTGGTGAGTCAGGTTTCGTCACTATCGCCACAGGTATTAAACCAGCATGATATAGCGAGTATAGAGCGGCCTCAGCGAGCGGACCAGTACCATAAAAAATGTATTTGAGGTCTTTCATATTTAATGTCTGTGGGGTGAACCTTGTGTATGGTCATACTCTTCCATCTCGTAGCCGTGATCGATAAAGAGTATGCCATCTAGATGGTCTATTTCATGTTGTATTATGTGGGCGATGAGACCACCAGCACCATAAGTAAATTTATTACCACTTTCATCGTAGGCATTGACTGTGATATTTTTGTATCTATCTGTCCTACCATATATACCCCTCACAGAGAGGCAGCCCTCATGTACGCTTACGGACTTTTTACTGGAGTCGGTGATGATTGGATTGATAAAGACTTCTGGTCGCCACTTTTGTGATATGTCAAAAGATCTAGCTGCTATGACAAATACCCTTTTACATATGCCGATTTGGGGTGCGGCTAGTGCGACTCCATCATGGTCTCGCACCGCCTCGGCCTGCATAGTTTTTATCAAATTTAAAAGCTCTTCAGTTCCAAACTCGGACTTTTTGACTTCTGCACAGATTTGACGCAGAGGATTGGTCTCGCTTTCATCTAATTGTATGACTATATTTTTGTCTGTTTTGTGAGTCATACTATTTATAAAATATAATATCATGTATAGCTATATATATCAAGGCTTTGTGGATAATAATAATTTTAAAATCTATGGGTATGTTATATTATATATAATGTGATAAGTCCAGAATTAAAACTTAAAATACAAAGTGCCCGTGCAGATAGACATACAGCAGAGGCAAATATAGCCGAGCGAGATCTTCTCAACATAGAGTCACGACTAGTAGGCTATGCCGAGCTTAATGGCTGTATCGATTTAGCATTAAGAATAGATGTCAAAAATTTGAAACCTGAGGATATCTGGCATATCAAGCGTAATAGTGATGTAGCAGACGAGATGGAGAGAGCGGTGATAGATCATCAATACGTGTCGCAGTATCAATCAGTCAAAAAGATAAGGACTTTAGAAAAAAGAATAAAAAGATTACAAAAAGTACTGACACAGATCAAGGCTTTTCAAAAAGTAAATAATGGTATGGTGTTGCCAATAATAAGTAAAAAGAGAGCAGATATAGAAAAGATGATCTCTACATCTATGATCACCATCATAGAGATCAAAGAGTCTGGGCCCGAGGGCTCATATATGCATGGTCTGATGCAGCTACGCGATTGGCA
>JAYVSD010000090.1:0-3219 GCA_043775745.1 bacterium
GGCACCCATACACGATCAAATTATCGATACTTGTAAAGCCAATATTATAAAAATTAAGGCTATCAAGGCAGTAGATAGGAATTTTGAAAATACAGTACTTGCCCTCTCACACATGGCTGAACCCTATGATGATATAATGTATGCCGTACATTTTGTGAGTAATATACATACGGAAGAGACCATGCGTAATGAGGCACAAAAGCTAGAAGAATCAGTTTCGAAGGCTATGATAGATATCACTTTGGATAGAGAGCTCTATGTCGCTTTTATGGAATATTATAATGGTAATTATGACTTTGAAAAATCCACTAAAACAAAGTTACAAAAAGATAATAAAGTAGAGACATCTAGATTGCTAAAAAGTACAAAAATTAAAGATATAGAAAAAGGTAAAGCTTTAGAAGAAAAAATACAAAATAAAAGGATACTCAATGATGAAGAAATCAAGATGGTGACTGATACTCACATGACCATGTCTAGAATGGGATTTGCTTTAGACAGGTCACTTTTCTTAAAATATAAAAAGAAATTACAAGAGCTCAGTACTTTGTCCCAAAATTTCCGTATTGCAATTAACAATTATGAAGATCATATATTATGCACCCGTGCACAGTTGGATGGTCTTAGTGAGCGTTATGTGAAGTCACTCAGCTGCAAGGATGGTCTTTATAAAGTCACTCTCTCATATCCAGATGCTGGACCCTTTATGTCTTATGCAAAAGACAGGTCGAAGCGTAAAGAATTATCAGATAAAATCTCTCAGAAAGGTGGCAAAGAAAATATAAGTACACTTAAAAAGATGCTCAAATTACGCACTGAGATTAGTGACATACTGGGATATAAAAATTATGTGGATTATAAAGTTGAAGATAGGATGGCCAAGAATCTAAAAGGTGTACAGGTTTTGCTTAAAAGTACTAAGAAAAATATTAAAGCTAAATTATCTATAGATATAAAAGAACTCAAAGCTCATGCAAAAACTTTGAATTTAAATAATTTAGAATATTTTGATCAAGCTTTTGTAATGAAAAATCTAGAAGAGACCAAATATGGAATAGAAACAGAAAAGCTGCGTGAGTATTTTGAAACTGATAGAGTGCTAGATCACATGCTAAAGCTATTTGGATCTTTGTTTGCCTTTAAAGCAATAGAAATAGAGCCTGCTAGTGTGGGTCTTAAAGTTTGGCATAAAAGCGTAAGAGTGTATCAAATTTTAAATGACAGAAAAAGATATAAACTTAATCATGCTACATCTGAGATAGACGAAAATGGTACAGAGATTATGTCTTATCTAATGTTAGACCTATATCCCAGAAAGGGAAAATATAGTCATGCGGCCGCCTTTAATCTTTCGGAAAATGGTACACGCAGTATAGGTCTGGTATGTAATTTCCCTGCACCTAGCGCTGATGTGCCATCACTACTATCTTTGAATGAAGTGGAGACCTTGTATCATGAGTTTGGACATGCCACACATTTCATGCTGGCCGACACTCAATATAGTGAGCATAATGGTTTTCATGTAGCTTGGGACTTTGTAGAGTCACCATCACAGATGCTTGAAGAGTGGGTAATAGATGAGTATGAGCTATCCAAACTTGCCAAACATCATGAGACTGGCAAGTCACTGAGCATAGAGAATATAAATAAAGTTATAGCAAGTAAAAAATATATGTCAGGTCTAGATTGGATGAGGCAAATCACTATGTCTGAGTTAGATTTAGATTTGCACTTAAACAAATCTCTAAAAGAGCTATCACCAGAAATATATTATCGTGAATTATATGCTAAAAATATAGGATTAGATCAAAATTCAAATAGCCTATTTCCTGCTTCTTTTGGTCATTTAGATGGTTATGACGCGGGATACTATTCTTATCTATGGGCAAAAGTCTATGCTTTGGACTTTTATTCTAAATTTAATAAGGCTAAAAAACTTGAGTTATATGGAGTAGATAATAAAGGCAGATCAGGTACACACTCAACTGTCGCTGAGGTAGGCCTCAGATACAGAAGGGAGGTGTTGGGTGCTGGGTCTAGCCGCGATGAAGCTAAGAGTGCCAAGGCCTTCCTAGGGAGGGAGATGAACGATAAAGCTTTTATTGATAGTTTGTAGCATTGTGACCTATACTATGCTATGATATGTAAATGCAAGTGCTAATATGTAATGAAATTAAAATAAGACTTAACAAATTTCTCTCTCAGTCTGGTATATGCTCACGTAGGCAAGCAGACATACTTATAGAAAGTGGTAAAGTTAAAGTTAATTTAAAAAGAAAAAATAATGATGTTTTTGCTAAAGTAGAGCTCGGTGATATTTTGTCGATAGGTGATCAGGTGCAAGTAGATATAAGCTCTGAGCATTATAAATATAGTATCTCCAATCGTGACTATGGTATAGAGTTAGAGACAGATAATACTAAATTGAAAGATAGAATAGATAAAAGTTCTAAAATAGAATATGAATATATAGTCAAAGTGCGCGAAAGCTGTACACCGAGTATAGCTAATGCCTTGTTAAAAGGCATAGAGGATAGAGATAGTAAAAATGGCTTAATTGTAAATTACAAAGCTGCTAAAAAAGCAACCATCACAGGAGAAAATAGAAATATAATTAGTGTGGTACTTTTAGAAAATAGAGCAAACATAATCAAGAGATTGATGAATGCTTTACATCTCACCGTTGATCATGCCAAGCGTATACGTATAGCCAATTTAAATTTGAATGGATTAAGTGTGGGTGAGAGTAGAGAATTAAAGGATTTGGAAGTGAGGGTGTTGATGGGTTATTTATAACTGTGTAAAAAACTATATATAAAATAAGGTTTTTTTGGTATAATGTATATAGGCAGGATACTGCTTATATAAAGTAAAAAAAATGGCAAAGACAAAATTTGAAGTATATAAAGATAAGGCAGGAACATATAGGTGGAGACTATTGGCACAGAATGGAGAGGCTGTGGCTAATGGAGGTGAGGCTTATGCAAGTAAAAATGGTGCGAGCAATGCTGCCAAAAAACTCAAAGACTGGTCCAAGACCAAGGATATAGTCGATGTAGAAAAAGAAAAAGCTCAGACCGTTAAGGATAAAGCTAAAGCAATTAAAGACAAATTAACAGCAAAATTAAAAAAAGAAAAAGATTTAACAAAAAATAAAAAAACTAAATCTAAAAAAGTAGAAAAAGTTAAAGAGAAGATTTTAAAAAAAACTTCTAAAAA
>JAYVSD010000091.1:0-7218 GCA_043775745.1 bacterium
TCCATACTGGTCATGGATCCTACTTCTCTCCTATCTATCTTACCCACATAAGGACCAAATTTACTAAACCTGCTCGATAGTATACCAAAGCCTTTGGTATCCATGATAAATTCACCACGATACCCTAGTAGTCCACGAGTGGGGACTTCAGCTTTGATCCTGGTGATACCATCCTTTTCTACCATATCTACGACCATGCCTTTCCTTTTGCCTAGCTTTTCCATCACTATACCTGAGCTCTCAGTGGGTACATCTATGACTACCTCTTCATATGGTTCTTCTTTGTCACCATTTTCTAATGTGCGTATTATAACTTGTGGCTGGGAGACTTGCATCTCAAAGCCTTCACGTCTCATAGTCTCGAGTAACACCGCTACATGTAGCTCACCACGACCAAAGACTTTGTATCTGTCTCCACCATCAAAGTCCACTTTCAATCCCACATTGACCTCTAACTCTTTCTCTAATCTATCTCTGATCTGACGACCTGTGACGAATTTACCCTCTTTACCAGCAAAAGGTGAATCGTTCACAAAGAAATTCAAGCTGATAGTCGGCTCATCCACACCTATGGTCGGCATACCAGTCTGATCGGCATTTTTTACAAAAGTCTCACCAATAAATATATCAGGGAAGCCAGCGATCATAACTATATCTCCAGCTTCAGCAGTCTCACTTTCTACTCTTGATACACCACGGTATTTGAATATCTTAGCAATTTTACCCTTTCTATCTTCTCTCTCTGGATTCTTGATAATTAGCTCTTCGCCTACTTTGGCTGTACCATCATACACACGTGCCGAACACATACGCCCAAGGAAATTATCATAAGCGAGATTGAAAGCTTGAGCGACAAAAGGCTTGGTCACATCACCTGAAGCTTTGGGCACCTTTTCTAAAATAATATCAAGCAATGGATCCAGATTCACCCTAGCATCCTCCATGCTTTTCATCGCTAGACCTTGCCTACCTATGGCATACACAGTAGTAAAGTCTAACTGTTCATCATTGGCTCCTAGCTCCAAAAATAGTTCAAACACTTCATCATGTACCCTTGCAGCATCAGCAGCCGGCTTATCAACCTTGTTGATCACTACTATAGGCTTTAGACCTAACTCTAGAGACTTCTTTAGCACAAATCTAGTCTGTGGCATTGGCCCCTCTTGGGCATCGACTAGTAGTAGTACTGAGTCTATACTCTTTAGTACGCGTTCTACTTCTGAGCCAAAGTCAGCGTGACCTGGTGTATCTACGATATTGATCTTTACACCCTTATACTCTACGCTAGTGTTCTTGGCATAGATAGTAATACCACGCTCACGCTCTATAGCATTGGAGTCCATAGTATAGCCTTCTTCTCCTGTACCACATTGCTTCATGAGGGCATCAGTAAGTGTGGTCTTGCCATGATCCACGTGAGCGATGATGGCGATATTGCGTATTTCTTGTTGCATGTAATGAGTATTTCTAAAGGTTTTATAAAGCATAATAATAACACATTTACATTATTTTTGCAAATAAAATATACACATTAGAAATCACCTATATACTACTACCAGCTATATATCCTGTGGTCCAGCACAACTGTAGGCTGTAACCACCACTAGGACGTGGTATGTCTAGCACATCACCTGTCACATATAGATTATCGGATCTGATAAGTCGCATAGTATGGAAGTCTATTTGATCTAGCGCTAGTCCACCATCAGTGACTATGGCTTTATCTATACCCATGAGGCCGTCAACTTTAAACTCTAAACCCTTTACTATATCGATAATGGCACGACGACCTTCTCTACTCACATTGTTCACCTCTTGATCTAGATCTATAATATTGAGATTACTTAAAATTATCTCTAGTACATTTTCTGGATATATATCATTTAAAACATTGCGTAGCTTCTTGTTTTTATTTTGATCAAAAACATTTAAAATGTATGTATCTAAAGTACCAATATCCATACTTTTAAAAAGGTCTATAGTGCCCGTGACTTCACCTTCACCCATCATATCTGATACGGCTCTTGAGCTATTGATAATACTAGGTCCCGACATGCCAAAGTGTGTACAGAGTACATTGGCTGGCTCTGCATCTTTGCCTTGCACCACTAGTGACTTTACTCCATCGACATAGAAAGTTACTTTTACATCTTTTAATGTTCTGCCTGTCAAGGCTGTCACCCACGAAGTGCTAACCTGTATGGGCACTAGATCTGGCGTAGGTGTCGTGATAGTGTATCCTAGGTCCTTGAGGAATTTGAATCCATCACCAGTGGATCCTGTCTCAGCATGACTCATACCACCCGTAGCGATGAGATATCTTTTTGCTTTATAAAGTCCTTTTACTCCAGTCTTTGTATTTGTCGCTTCTATATTTACTACTGCATCCAGATCATCTATATTGATCTTGGTCACTTTATGATCAGTCAATATATCCACTTCGTGATCATCAAGCTCAGATTGTATAGCGTCATAGACATCTATCGCTTTCTCACTTTTAGGGAAAGCCCTTTTCTTGTCCTCTATTTTGATCTCTATACCGATATCACTAAAATAATTGATAGTCTTCTCCACATCAAAAATAGCAAAAGCTGAATGCAAGAACTTTGCTGCTTCACCATAGTGAGTAAGTAATATTTTAGTATCGAACTCAGCGTTCAATATGTTACATCTACCGCCACCAGTGATCTTCAACTTCTTGCCGAGTTCACTATTTTGCTCTATCACTACCACCGTCTGACCCTTTGCTGATGCTACCGCAGCTGCCATCATACCACTAGCTCCACCGCCTATCACTAGCAGATCATAGGTGAGCTCATCACGCTTGCTCTCTCCATCATTATCACTTTTTAAAAAAGAAAAATTGAACATATTACTCTATAATATCATATATATAACTATTATACCTATTTTTATACACAAATATCAATGACGCAAATGCTAACAATATAAAAGCCCCATGCGTTTTACCACATGGGGCTCGATGTGAGCTGTGAACGTATCCACAACTCACAGAAATAGCTGGACAGGCCGCTAGCCGTCATTCTCGCAGAAATGGGTCTCGAACTCGACCCCTTCGTGCTTGGCGCTACTGAGAATGTCGTTGGCACGGGACTCGGAGCCATTCGGCCCAAAGTCCACCTCTACAAAGAGGTCCCCATGATACTTTCCCAGAGAGATTCTGGTCCTCGAATTGGGGGTGTGGAGCGAAATAATGCTCGCCCCAAACTCAACGGTCGAAAAATGGTCGGTCGTCGCCGACCTGACGATAGAAAAAATTTTTTTGAAAATCTCTCCCGCTTTGGCGAGCTTCTCCTCCTCTGTCAATTCTTCATAGGGTATCTTGGATACCCAAAGCAGCATAGCTTTGGCGAGACCCTCGGCGACCCCAGCATCAAATGTCAGGGAGCCGAATGGCTTGTAACACACCAACAGGGCTTCAACTGCTTGCCAGTCACAGACAAATCTGCCTGTGATTTTTTGGATTTTTTGCACTTTCTCTCCATTTTGGCTTTCGCCTTTATGTCCTTAGCGGAATTGCTACAGGACAAGAATTCCATAGCCACAAACTAGTAGCTTCAGAATTCTTGTTCTGTAATCAATCCACTTTAATTTTTAAAAGAACTTATTTTCTAGTATATATATGGGTAAGGGGGCTACTTTGAATCTATATTTAGATTAGCATAGTTTTTATAAAAAGTCAAGGTAAGAAACATAGTAAAAATTTTGGGAATCGCTCTTGGCATATCTTTTGATAAAGGTTATAATATACACATGACGCAAATCGAGGCTTTGAATATACTTAAAATGGGGCATAATGTATTCCTAACTGGGGCGGCCGGAGCCGGTAAGACTTACGTACTTAATCAATACACATCCTGGCTCAAAGAGAACTCCATACCCGTTGCGATCACCGCCTCGACCGGTATAGCAGCTACTCATATCGGCGGGTCTACCCTGCACTCCTTTGCTGGACTAGAAATATATGATGAGCTTAATTCTAAACTACTAGACAAGATATTACAAAAAGCGACTGTACATCGACGCATAGATCGCGCCTCGGTGCTAATCATCGATGAAGTATCCATGTTGCGATCAACTGTGCTCGATGCAGTAAATACGGTCTGTCAAAGGATCAAACGCAGCCCAAAACCATTTGGAGGATTACAGGTGGTCTTTTGTGGGGACTTTTTCCAACTACCGCCAGTGATCAAAGATCGAGAGCTGACTGTCTCTGACTATGCCTTCTCTGCTCGCTCTTGGTCTGAGGCCAAGCCAGTGATCTGCTATATCACCGAAAATCATAGACAGGAAGGCAATAGTCTCAATGTGATTTTGAACAACATACGTAGTGGTGAGCTCGATTATGATCTACTAGAAACTTTGAACGAAAGTCTACATCGTGACTTTACGGATGTCAATCATGTCAAGCTGTACTCACACAATGCCGATGTAGATAGCATAAATCAAAAAAATTATAATGCCATAGACAACACAGATGAGCACGAATATATTATGACTAGTATAGGGAGTAAAAATTTGATAGAAAAGCTCAAAAGTAGCTGTCTGAGTCCTGAACTTTTGCGCTTGAAGGTGGGCACCAAAGTAATGTTTACTCGTAATGATAAATTTGGTAAATATAACAATGGCTCTATCGGCGAGATCACAGGCTTCCGTGATGATACTCTCGAGACTCCAATAGTGCTACTCAATAGTAACAAAGAAATAGAAGTAGTCTCTGACTCTTGGCGTATAGAAGAGGATGGTAAGATGCTAGCACAAATCTCTCAGTTGCCACTACGCTATGCTTGGGCTATCACTATACATAAAAGTCAAGGCATGACTCTAGATGCTGCCGAGATAGATCTGTCAAAGAGCTTTGGCTTTGCACTCGGCTATGTGGCACTATCGCGCGTACGTGATGTAGAAGGTATCAAGCTACTAGGCGCAAATCCAAATGCCTTTGCTATACATCCGCATATACATAAATTTGATGCTGACATCAGATCCAGATCCACTCTCGCTATACAGGCTTTAAAAAAGTATGATCAAAATAAATTAGACGAATTGCATAAAGTTTTTACAAAAAATAATCAAAAAGAAATAAAAGTTGAAGTCAATACTTTTGAAGAAACTAAGAAATTGCTAGCTATGACTTCTCTAGAAGAGATAGCTAATCACAGAAACCTAACCGTCGGCACCATCATCACTCATCTAGAAGTACTACTCGAAGAGATGCAAATCAAGAGAGAAGAAATAGAGCCTTTAATAAAAAAAGAATTAAATAAAAAGTTTTTAACAAAAAAGTTTTTAACTTTTGTAAAGAAAGAATTTGAGGAGTCAAAAGGTAAACTCTCAATAGTAAAAACAGCTTGTGAAAAAGAAGGTGCAGATATTAGTTTTGATGAGCTCAAGCTGATAAGATTATTGACAATATAGATCCTGACCATAAAGACTCAGTCCTACATATTTGGCTTCTCTTCTCAAAACCTTTTCATATGGTATACAGTTACGACAGCCTGACGAGCCAAATGGACATTTAAAATTATCTTCAAAATTCTCTCGCACTATATACCTCTCTATATATTTGTCGTCTTTGGAATAGAAGCATTGATATCTTTTATCTCTAATCTCTACGCCGATCCTGATAAATTCTTTTTTAATTTCTTCTATTTTCTCTTTTAACTCTTTACCCTCCTGCCAATCTTTATATATGATTTCATCTTTATCTAAATAGTAATAAGCATAGCGATCTACTTGCCATTTATCTTGTAAACTTTCAAATAGTATTTTATATAAAAGTAACTGTTTGCTTTCTTCTGACTCTTCGTTGCGGCCTGTCTTGAAATCGAGCACAATGATTTCAGGCTTACTTTTTAAAGGATTTTTGCTATATGCTATCCAGTCTATAGATCCACAGAGTATAATATTTTCTCTTTCTTCTAGTATGATATTGGGTATCATATCACCTTTATAATAGAGAGAACTACGTATAGATTTTTGATTTAAGATAAAGTCGTCTTTACTTTCAAAATTCTTTTTTACTTTTTCTATCATCACTTTTCCTCTCTTGTAAAAGCTATATTCCTCTTCTTTATCTTGCCATCCACCCATATCTCCACGCCAATAATTAAAAGCTTCATCATATTTCATTATGAGATTTATTTCTTTTCTATTCTCTGCTTTGATATACATTAGTGGCTCTAGGACGGTGTGCACCGCGACACCTAGAGCTATATAAGGTGAAGTGACAGAGATTTTATTTTTAGTGTGTGGATCTTTGTATATATTTGCTAGATAGTATAGTCTGGGACATTTTATATAATTTTCGTATGAGGAGTGTGACAGCCATATGGCTTTGTATTTATCGGGCATAGACATATTATAACATAAGAAAAACCTAGAAAAAACAAAGCTTGACAGATCGTCAAGCTTTGTTAAAAATACATTTATATAACTATACAGTTCTAATTTACCGTAAACACAAAACTTTTCTCCACCTGATTGTCACTACATCCACGAATAGAATTCATACAGTATAGAGCGACTGTGATCTTACGTGCATTACCAGAAGTAGAATAAATATTTGGTGCCATCATAGATACGTCCCACATATTGGTACTATAATTATATTCAGCGTTAACACTTTGCGATGAGCCGTTTACAAATATTGTACTACCGTCTAATTCATTCATCCTCGCTTGTACATTTAGACCACTTCCTGATGTTGCAACTGCACCTGTAGAGTCATAACCGCGCACACTGAATTTAATCATGGATCCCGAAGTATAATAAGAATTAGTATTTACAAGCTCTAGAGATTGAGCTCTAATCATATTATTGGTGTTTCCAAAATTATTAGTAGTTACAAAAGGTGTCTGTAATATTACAGATCCTATTATCCGACCATCTGATGTCTTGCCATTTAGATTCACTGCTGTGGCACCACCAAAACATTTTAACATTAATGTATTATCAATACTAAAGCTGATTTCATTATCATTTCCTTTACCCAACAGCCACTCACATCCATATATACTAGACACATTTACAGAAACAAGCCCCATAAGATTGGTACCTCGCACTCTGAGTGTCCTATTGCTATCATAGCTATTTATGATAGGGTCAAATGCTGCCGAAGTCATCATTATCAAGTTATTTGTAGTAGATCTAGCTACTGTATATGAATTTGAATACGCGCCTGACTTATCCATAAGC
>JAYVSD010000092.1:0-2523 GCA_043775745.1 bacterium
CAAAGATAACAAAAATATAAGTATACAAAAATCAAAGATGTATAGGACTTTTGGTCTTTTCTTTAATGCTAATAATGATAAAAATCTAACCTCTGTAGATTTTAGGTCTGATTTGAGTAACTCTATCAATAGACGCAATATAATATATAATATACTATCTGGCTATGCTGATACGGGATCTTATATTTATAATAAAGACTATAATAGTAGTAATATAGAAAGTAAAGATGTATCTGTGAGCAACAGCATAGAGGATAATAAATATAAAAATCGTAACATATCATTATACACAGTAAACAATACTGACCTATTAAAGATAGCCAGCAGCATAAAGAATGATTGGGCTCGTATTGGAGTCAGTGTTGATATCAAGTCCTATGAGTCAGGTGAGCTGCAACAGGATATCATCAAAAATAGGAATTTTTCTATACTGCTTTTCGCTGTAGACACTTATGATGCTGATGATATATATAATCTATGGCATTCTAGTAGTAGATCATATCCAGGAACCAATATCACAAACTACTACAGCAACAACCTCGATCATAACTTAGAATTATTGACCCACATAGAAGAAAATAGATATTCTTATCCTGATGAAAATACATTTAATAATGAAAAAATTATTGTCTACAAAAATATAAAAGATGAGCTTGACAAGAACATAGCTTGGGTACCTCTATATACCCCATACATGATATATGCACAGAGTAATAATATAAATATGACTACACCAAGTCATATACTTTACAAGAACGAATATATAGATAGCATAAACAATGCCTATATAAATAATGAAAAAGTGTATGAGATCTTTAGCCATTTCTCTTTTAATAAAAAGCTGAGCGACTTTATCAAAAAATAATAAAATTATATGAACAAAAATACAGAAAACAAAACAAGAAGTTTATTTAAAGTAAAAAAGAGACAGTCTGCACCACAGTTTGAAAGTAATTTAGGAGCGGATAATGAAACCTCTCACATCCCCCCTCTCACCCCAGGTGACATCCGTATCCTACATCTAGGAGGAGTAGAAGAGATAGGTAGGAATATGTCTATGATAGAGTACAAAGATAGCATTGTGATTATAGACTGTGGTGTACAGTTTACAGAGAGTCATACTCCAGGTATAGACTTTATCCTACCAAATACTAAATATCTAGAAGAGAGGAAGCACTTGATCAAAGGTATGATTATCACTCATGGACATCTAGACCATATAGGAGCCATACCATATATCATGCCTCGTATCGGTAATCCTACTATATATAGCCGTAACTTTACTTCTCTCATGATCAGGAAGAGACAAGAGGAATTCCCTTATTTAGATCCGCTCAATATCAATATCATAGAAAAGACTGATGTCATCACTCTCGGTGATCTCAAGGTGCGTTTCTTTGGAGTGTCACATGCGATACCGGATTCGATGGGGGTGGCTGTAGAGACAGAACATGGCGATATAGTCTTTACTGGACGACTCAAACTACAAAGTGGTAGTCCTGTGATCAACGAAGATGATATACATACATACAAAGATTTTGAAAACAAAAAAACCTTACTACTCATGTCTAGCTCGGCATATTCTGAGACTGATGGCTATGCGCCATCTTTACTTGATATAGAAATGGAAATGGAAAATATAATAAAAAAAGCCGAAGGTAGAGTATTCTTTAATGCTTTTTCTACTCAAATGGAAAAAATAGTGAGCCTATTCCAAATTGCCCATGATTATAAAAAGAAAATAACAATAGATAATAAAAACTACAAAAAGAACGTCATGGCTCTTTTAGAATCTTTACTCATACCTGCACATATATTTGACTCTGTATATGTATCAGTAGATACTTTAATGCCCACGGACACAGAGGATAAAAATTTAATTATACTCAGTAGTGCGGAAGATAACAATGAATTCGCAACTCTAATTCGTATTGCCTCTGAGTCTCACAAGACTTGGGCACTAAACGAAACTGACACGATAGTGATGGGTAATACTCAAGTAATGGGCAGTGAGAGAAAAGTGCAAAATCTCAAAGACAAACTTTCAAGATTAGGTTCTCATGTCATACACATGCGTACTATAGACTATAACACTTCTAGTTATCCTTTTGCTGGTGACTTATCTTATATACACAGAAAAGTACAGCCAAAATTCTTTATACCGATACATGGTTATCACTATATGTTGCGAGTGCACGCTGATCTTGCCAGAAAAGGTCTGGCTATGGATGAAAAACAAGTGATAGTACCCGATACAGGATCTATAATAGAGATTAGAGAGGCAGGCTCAAAAATGATTTCTTTAAAAGAAAAAGCTCCTTCAGATTTGATTGTTGTAGATGGTACTAGTATAGGCAAGGTACAAGATGTAGTGCTGCGCGATAGACAGATGCTGGGTGAAGATGGTATGTTTGTCGTCATAGGTATCATAGATAGTCATACACATACACTTAAGCGTGCACCAGATATAATCTCGAGAGGCTTTGTCTATCTTAAAGAGTCACAAGAATTACTATTACAAGC
>JAYVSD010000093.1:0-7937 GCA_043775745.1 bacterium
AAAAGATAATTAAAAAAATATGAAATTAAATAAAATAAAAATAAAAAAAGATAAGTTAGATACAAACTTCAACTTGTACCTTTTCTTAAAAGAATTAAATGGAGCAGAAAAGTTGAGTGACAAAGAACTTTCTTATTTTTTGGAAGTGTACTTTACTAACAAAAAGTTAGATTATAAAAAGTTAAAGTCAGTATTTCTTAACTTTTCTGAGAAACTATCTGATAAAAAACACGCTAACTTTGAAGCGTTGATATATAATATCAAAAATGAAGTTGACTTGAATATATTTATATTTGCAATAAAGTTAATACAAATCAAGCCCTTGCTACTTGAAGAGGCAAAACTTGCACAAGTGGAAGATATAAGAACCCTAAGTGAATTAAATCAACTTTCACTAGAATATGATAATTTATCAAAAGCAAAACCATATTTAACAAGAGTAAATGGTGCTCTGATTTCTCTTTTATTCTTTGCAAAACTAGATGAAAAAGAAACTAATTTCATTACAGAAAATACAACCGATTATGTACAGGGGCTTTTTAAAGATTATGAGTTTCTAAAAAATAAAGGACTAGAAGCAAACCAAATGTTTATGCTTATGTTTTCCGAGAGTATCAACCAATCAATCAAGTCTGATTCGGGCTCTGACTACGAGGATAGAATATTTAATATCTTAATTACGCTAGGCATTAAAGCAGAGGACATTAAGAAAACACACGACAAAGCAGATGCTTCAACAGAGTTTGATTTCTTTTTTGAACACAAAGGAAAGACTTTTGGTATTGGAGCGAAAAGAACACTGAGAGAAAGGTATAAACAGTTTATAAAAACAGGCTTAATGAGCGATTTAGATGTAATGATACAAATTACTCTTGGGCTAGACTTAACAGAAGAGAAAGCAAAATCTATTACTCGCTATGGTGTAATCACAATAGTGAGTGATGAAATATATTATTCAAGAAAATATTTGCAAGACATAGATGAGGTTCACCCAGCAAGCAGTTTGAGTTTGGATTTATTTAATAAACTGGCTACTAAAAAAGTAGGTTGATATACTATATGATAGTCGTGGCAGAAGTGGTCGTATCGTAAGTCCACAATATTATCAACTAAAAATAATTATATGGTTTCAAATAAAATAAGAACAAGTAAAAAAGTTGCAACAAAAGCAGCTAAGGCTTTGACCAGTGGCACAACTAGTAAAATAACAAAGACACTAGGAGGAGCTGCGTTGGTAAATAGGAAAAAGAACAGCAAGTAAGGTTAATTGAGTAAAATGCTTAAAGTAATACGCGGCGGCGAAGTTAGAGATATGACAGAATTGTATTTTTGATTTACAGGCTAAACATCAACATCGGATGAAATAACATACCTACTTACAAAAAAACTATTAGTAAATAATAGTTTTTTTGTCATAATTAAAATATAAAAAAATAAGAAAGGTCAAAACTTCATAATCAATTGAATTTTGATCAAAAAAAAGGTATAATATTAATCATGAGTACTAAATTATCTATAGGTATAGTAGGGCTACCCAACGTGGGTAAGAGTACGCTTTTTAATGCCTTGACCAAGAAGTCAGTACCAGCTGAAAATTATCCATTTTGCACTATCGACCCATCGATAGGAGTTGTGGCTGTACCAGATGCTAGGTTAGAAGTGTTAGCCAAGATGTCTAACTCACAAAAGGTGATATCGACGACGGTGGAGTTTGTGGATATAGCTGGACTAGTAAAAGGCGCCTCGGCAGGAGAGGGGCTGGGCAATGCCTTTCTCTCCCACATACGTGAGACTGATGCTATCGCTGAGGTGGTGCGTATATATGAAAATGCTGACCTCATACATGTAGAGGGTAGTATAGATCCACTGCATGATGTGCAGATTATAAACATGGAATTGATATTAGCTGATATGCAGACGATAGAGAAGAGATTGCAAACTATATCGCGTGATGTGAAGCGTGGAGACAAAGATGCGATTAAATTAGATTCAGTGTTAAAGAAAGTGCAAGAGTCACTTTTAGATGAGAAGCTAGCACAGCAGGCAGACCTAGATAAAGAAGAAAAGCTTTTTTTGAAAGAGACACATCTCATCACGATGAAGCCCATTCTATATGTCTTAAACAAACAACATGGTGGTAAAAATTTAGACGATTTAAATGATGGGCGCTTCCAAAATCTTTTAAATTTTTTTAAAGAAAATAATTTTCAATATATAGTAGTCGATGCCAAGATAGAAGACGAGCTTAAAGATTTTGAAGGTGATGAGAGAGCAGAGATGCAGAGTATGTTGCTAGGTGAAAGTGATAAAAGTAACTTAGATAATGCTAGTGGCGTAAGCGCGCTCATAAAAGCAGGATATACTTTGCTGGGCTTAGAAAGCTACCTCACTACTGGTGAGATAGAGACTCGTAGCTGGACCATACAAAAGGGTAGCGCTGCACCACGTGCAGCCGCTGCTATACATACAGATTTTGAAAACAAATTTATTAGAGCAGAGGTGGTAGCTTATGATGATCTTGTAAAAGCTGGCAGCTATGCAACAGCCAAAAGCCAAGGGCTAGTACGCATCGAAGGCAAAGAGTATATAGTGCAAGATGGTGATGTAATGGAATTTAAAATATAAGCATAGACTGTGTATAAAGTTATAAAACAGAATTGATGACAATGCTATACTAAAATTAGTAATATTTATGTTTAGATTTAAAGCCTACAAATCAAATGTGTTTATTTTTGTAATGTCGTTTTTAGTCTTATTTATAAGATTGGATGTAGTATCGGCTAGTGTGAGTGCTGGTACCATCACTTCACCTACAGCTCCAAACAGTACTATTTTTGTCAGGGTATGTCATGACACAGCTTGTACATTTGTAGATAGTACTACGACCGTCGCAGCTGGTAAGGTTAACATGTCACCGACTATAGTACCAGCCGGGGTAGGAGTACTAGGTGGAGCTTCCGTTATCACCATAGCAGACAGCACATCTTTGGATGCGCTAGTTACTGGCTATGCTTATGGTAATGAAATCGGCTGGATCAATTTCGCACCTACTTCCGTATCTGCCACCGCTACCCCAACTACGGTAAGTAGGTCTACTGGTGTGATCAGAGGTTATGCCTATTCTGGTATAGGATCATGGATCAATTTTATCCCAACTATCGCCACCACCACAGTGGGTGTAACTATAAATGCAAATGGAGAATGGAATGGTTGGGCTTGGGTATCGGGTGTCAATGGTGGCTGGTTACATTTTGACTGCTCAGTGATTGGTAAGGCCAACAATATGTGTATAACCACAGATTGGAGAAAAGACAGTGACAGGCCCTCAGTCGTACCTAGCGGGGGTGGTGGGGGGGGAGGAGGAGGAGGTGGTGGTGGTGGAGGTAGTATAGTGTCGACTATCATCAACACAGTGATCAATGCTTTGCCTTCTGGTAACTCAAACACGACTTTAAATAATCAAGCAGCTTTTAGTAATCCAATAGGTGTAAAGCTCTCTACATATTTCCCCGAAGAGGTAAACACTTTTAAAGTATTAGACTATATAATAGGTAGCCAACAGGAAATTGATTTACCGCAAAAAGAGCAAGTTACCATCAATTTCCGTGCAGATATTAGCGATAATAAAATAGTAGATGTCTTTGACTTTAATCTAATGATGGTAAATTGGGGCAAGAAAACAGGGGATACAAAATTGAAAGTCTGTTTTGATAGAAATATAGCTGATATAAATTGTGATGGTAAGGTAGACGTATTCGATTTCAACTTACTAATGGTAAAATGGGGCACAAAAGTAATAAGTTTAATAATTAAAAAATAAATAATAATATGAAAAATAAATCTTTATTAACAAAAGCACTAGTATCAAGCTCTATATTAGTTTTACTCCTAAACGTAAATAGTACTAATTTCGTAGATGCTGCAAAGTTGGTATTGTCACCCGCTTCTTCAAAATCATCAGTTGGTAAAACTGTCACATTGAATTTGGATGTGGATCCAGCTGGTGATACTATATACACAGTCAAAGCTGATATACGCTTCCCTGCTGATATGCTAAAAGTAGACACTTGGACTTTTAATAGAGATTGGACTGCTTTGAGGCAGCCAGAATATGATAATTTAGATAATAAAGCTGGTATCTTGATAAGATCGGCTGGATTTACCGGGGGAGTAATAGAAAAGAAACGTTTTGGCTCTTTATCATTTAATATTAAAGCAGAAGGTACTGCTTTAATAACTATAAATGGCAAAAGTTTTGCGCTCAATGCGGACAACACAGACAAGTTTACAGATGGTAATACTGCCACTATAGTAATAGGTAAAGCTGATGTAGTAATGGCTATAAAAAAGACGACAGAGCCAGAAACTACGACTGACTTGGCTTATAATGCAAGTATAGTAAAGACTAATCTGTACGTTGGAGATGGAGCAGTAGTGATAGCAAAGCTTAACAATCCCAACAAAAGAGCGGTGTCAACTATAGTAAAGACCACACTTTATTCTGGATCAGGTAGTGTGATTGCCGAAAAGTCTGACAGTGTGTTGGTGGATACATCCACAGATGTGGCACAACAGATACCGACGGATGCTCTTGCTCTTGGTAATTATTCTTTAATCAATGAGATTATATATGATAAGCAATCAGCTCCACAAAAAACCACACTCAATTTCAATGTGATACCAGCGAAACAGCTAGCAGTCACAGATGAAGATGTAAACAATTATATCAAGTCTCATTATATGTACATAGCAGTATTGGCCATCATTGTAGCCATCGTCTTAGGTGTAGCCATAGGTAAATTATTTATATCAAAACCAAAAAGATCTAGAAATAACAGTGATTATAATGACTAAATAGTGTTTGGAAAATAAAATAAAAAGTGTTATAATTAGTCACTATATGAATAAAGGAAAAATTACCCAAGTTATAGGGCCTGTAATAGATGTAGAGTTTGACGGTATTCTGCCAGCACTTAGAAATGCATTAGTCATAGATAGAGCAGACGACAGCAAACAACAAGTAATATTAGAAGTAGCTGCACATCTAGGTATGAATAGTGTGAGAGCTATAGCCATGACTAGCACTGACGGACTATATCGTGGCCAAGAAGTATCAGACACGGGAGACACTATCAATGTGCCTGTCGGATCGGAAGTGCTCGGACGTATGTTCAATGTGATCGGAGAGACTATAGATGGATTACCAGCAATTAAATCTAAAAAGAAATATAGTATACATAGAGATAGTCCCAAATTTGAAGACCAAAGCACCAAAGCAGAAGTGTTAGAGACAGGTATCAAAGTAATAGATCTAATCTGTCCCTTTTTAAAGGGGGGTAAGATTGGACTTTTTGGTGGTGCGGGAGTGGGTAAGACAGTGGTGATACAAGAGCTGATCAGAAACATCGCTTCGGAGCATGGTGGATACTCAATATTTGCTGGAGTAGGAGAAAGATCTAGAGAAGGTAATGATCTATATAGAGAGATGAAAGAGTCAGATGTATTAAAGAACACCGCTTTGGTCTTTGGTCAGATGAATGAGCCGCCAGGAGCGCGCGCACGTGTCGCACTCTCAGCACTCTCTATGGCAGAATATTTCAGAGACGAAGAGCATAAAGATGTACTGATGTTTGTAGATAATATATTCCGCTTTACTCAAGCAGGATCTGAGATCTCGGCTTTATTAGGTCGTATGCCATCAGCAGTAGGATATCAACCCACTCTCTCGACTGAGATGGGTCAGCTTCAAGAACGGATCACAAGTACCAAAGACGGCTCTATTACTTCAGTCCAAGCTGTATATGTGCCAGCAGACGATTTAACTGATCCGGCACCAGCAAATACTTTTGCCCATCTAGACTCTACAGTAGTACTCTCTAGACCGCTCTCTGAGCTAGGTATATATCCAGCAGTTGATCCTTTGGACTCTACAAGTACTATACTTTCATCTGAAATAGTCGGGGAAGATCATTATAATACAGCTAGAGGTGTACAAAAAGTATTACAAAGGTACAAAGATTTACAGGATATAATCGCGATACTTGGTATGGACGAGCTTAGTGACGAAGATAAAAAGATAGTGTCTAGAGCTCGCCGCATACAGAAATTTCTCTCTCAGCCTTTCCATGTGGCGGAACAGTTTACCGGAGCGTCAGGTGTATATGTTAAACTTTCTGACACCGTTAAATCATTTAAAGAGATACTTGAAGGCAAATATGATGAAGTGCCAGAAGGTGACTTCTATATGAAGGGTGGTATAGAGACAGTGCTGACTAAAAAGTTAGAGTAAAATAAATATGATAAAAGTTAATTTTGCAGTCAGGGATAAATCCATATATAATGGAGATGCTAAACAAGTATCAATACCGACCACTAGTGGCATGATCACGGTGTTAGCTGGTCATATACCACTAGTGACAGTGATACAAAGTGGTGAGCTCATGATAGTTGATCATGATGGCAGACATTTTAAATATGCAATCACAAGAGGTGTAGCAAATATAAATAGTGAAGAGGTAATTCTTTTATGTGATGACGCTCTCGCTAGTGAGGCTATAGATATAGCGACCGAAGAGACAGCCATCGCGAGAGCCGAAGAAGTGATAGCAAATGGTGAAGTGTTTGAAGACATCTCAGGACTAGTACGCCCACTCGAGCGCGAGCTCAATAGGATCAGAATAGCGAGGAGAAGCTAGCATATACTTTTTTGTAAAGAGAATCCAAATCCGTGTATAGTATATGACAAGTTTATGTATTTTGATGTTATAATAATAAATATCATGATACTCAAATCTATCACCATCAATGGCTTTAAAAGCTTTGGCAAAAAAGTAACTATAGATCTTACTCACAATGTCACAGGCGTGGTGGGTCCCAATGGTAGCGGCAAGAGTAATGTGGCGGAAGCAATACGATTTGTACTTGGTGAGCAATCGATGAAGAATATGCGTGGCAAGATGTCTTCAGATCTTATCTACAAAGGATCAAACACTCTCAGCGCTCTCAATAGAGCTAGTGTAGAGATATTGATTAATAATAAAAATAAAATAAATGGCAGTAGACCTTCTCACGATCTGGCTACGTATTTGGAGTATGATGAGATCAAACTATCGCGTGAAGTGTATATAGATGGAGAAAGTAAATACAAAATCAATGATGCGGCAGTTAGACTAAGAGATGTGACGGAGTTGCTCGCTCTCGCTGGCATCGGTCACTCTGCTCACTCTATCATCGACCAAGGTGAAGCAGACAGAATCTTGCTCGCTAGTAACAAAGATAGACGAGAGATAGTCGAGGATGCGCTTGGTCTCAAAGTGTATCATCTACGAATTAAAGAAAGTGAGAAGAAATTACAAAAAGTCGAAGAACATAAAAAAGAAATAGATATAATCAAAAGAGAATTAAAGCCACAACTCTATGAGCTAAGTCGTATGGTGAAAATCATAGAAGCGAGAAAAGAGGAAATATATAAATTTGCGAAATATGTGAGATACTATGTATATAGAGAAGAAGTTTTTATAAAAAATAAAATATACGAATTAAATCATGTTATGGGTGAGTCGATAGATGGTAAATATGTCAGTATGGGAGATCAAGATAAATTAAATTCTAGACTGGTAGAGATAACAACATATTTAAATGATAATCACAATGGTCTTTTGCATGTTCTCAAGTTAAATCTCAATCTCACTGAGACTGAATATCAAAAATTAAATAATGAGTATAATGAATTACGTGGTAAAAAGCAAGCTCTGACCCAAATACAGCTAGATATATCAAGTGGTAAAAATGAAGAGGTCAAAGTCGATGAACTGATCAGCTTTGCTAGATCAGAGATCAATAGCGTTAAAGATAATCTAGATAAGAAGTTGGATAATGCAATTTATAATGCTGTACACAATCACAATGCTGGTGTGATATCTAATATTGGTGATGCA
>JAYVSD010000094.1:0-5083 GCA_043775745.1 bacterium
AGCAAAAGCAAACAAAACCCCACACGAAAGTGTGGGGTTTTGTTATTTGTGGATAGTGGTATTTGTCTCCTATTAGGATGTGGGGATAGACAATGTTATAATATATAAATGCAAAAAGAAGAGACTCAAATACACGATAAGTATATAGAACATGAGATTGTAGTGCATCCACACACTCTCGCTTATCATAGACAAAGCAAGAAAGAGTTAGACTTATTTGCTTATTATCTAGTGCGTATACTAGCTCGATTTATGGATATAGTGTTTGGAAATCGCTATGGTCATAGAGCGGTAGTATTAGAGACTATAGCGGCAGTGCCCGGTATGGTAGGAGGATTTGTAAATCATTTTAGATCTTTACGTCGTATCACTGATGATCGTGGTTGGATACATACGCTACTCCAAGAGGCAGAAAATGAGCGCATGCATCTAATGGTGTATTCGCATATAGTTAAACCTAGTACATTTGATAGGGCACTCATAGTGCTGGCACAATTTGCTTTTTCTATCACCTTTTTCCTAATATACATCATCTCGGACCGTACAGCTCATCGTATAGTTGGCTACTTCGAAGAAGAGGCAGTGCATAGCTATACCAAGTATCTAGCTCTCATAGATGGAGGCATACAGTCGGATATCAAAGCTCCAGAAATAGCTAGACGGTATTGGGGGCTAGCTGACAATGCGACTTTACGTGATGTCATCATAGCGACTAGGGATGATGAAATACATCACAGAGATGTTAATCATAAGCTTGCCGATTCACTCTAGATTCTTCTATCTATATACTTGGTTACATCTTCCCACTTCACACCTATCTTTTTATGTGGATTAAATATATTTTTAGGATCAAATATAGTTTTTACTTTTTCAAAAAGTGCTAGCATCTCCTCATCGTACATATAGTGTAGGAAAGGAGCATGTATGAGACCATCATTATGCTCTCCTGTAATAGATCCGCTATACTCTTTGACTAAAGAGTATACTTCGTCCGATATGGATTTGAGCTCGGTGTCTGGTGTAGACTTGAGCTGCATGAGTGGTATCACATGTAAATTGCCATCTCCAGCATGGCCAGCAATGGTGTAGAGAAGTTTATGTTGATCCAAAATTTTTTCAAACCTAGGCATGAAATCGGGGAAGCTATCAGCAGGTACTACTACATCCTCGATAAAAGGCACAGTACGTAGACTCTTTAATTTAGATCGCAATAGATTGAAGCTCTCTCGTCTAAAAGTCCAATACTTCTGCGCTTCACTTTCACTTTGGGCGAGCGTGACTGCGGCATGTATTTTATTTTCTCCTATATAATTTTGCATATTATTAAATATATACAAAATATCAGATTCTAATTTGTCTTTGTCATTGCTGGTGTATTCGGCGATCAGTATGATTTTTGGTATACCACCAGTTATTAGCATTTTCATTTCTTTCCAAAAAGAAAATCCCAGCTTTAACAGACTCCAGACTCCGCCTTGACCTTTATTCATTTTTAAAAGTAGAGAGGGTAGATATTTCATCGCGATTTTGAATGTGTGATCATCATATAGCTCGAGCGACTCAGGAGCATACTTTTTTAGCTCTTTAGTCAGCATACCTATACTTTTTATATCTTTTAGATATAGAGTGATCATGCGCGAATATGGTGAGATGGGCACTAGCTCGATCTTGGCTTTGGTCATAATTCCTAGCGTACCTTGAGCCCCCACTATTATTTTTGATAAGTCTAAGCTTCTTTTTTCTACATCATATACATCCCACAGATAGTAGCCGGCACTATTTTTACTCACTCTGGGTTTATTTCGCTCTATTATAGCTGTATTATCTTTACAGAGTCTATATATTTCACGATGAAGACGAGCGTAGTAGTCACTGTTGTTGGGGTTGAGTAGTACATCCAGATCGTCTCCACTATGAGAGTAGAAAGAGTATTCGTGACCATCAGCACAGACCATCGAGATCTCTTTCACATACTTTTCTGTCTTGCCATATTTGAGGGTCTTCTCCCCACCACTATTGTTATTGACTATACCACCCATAGCACATATATCCTTGGATGCGGGATAAGACGCGAACATAAGTCCCTTTTTACTTATATATTTCTCTAAATCCTTATGATATAGTCCAGGCTCTACTTCTATGAGATTATCTTTGAGTAATTCACTATGTCCATGCATATGCTCGGTAAATGATACCACCAGACCCTCCGTGAGTGGTCCACCACTCATACATGTGCCTGCCGCTCTTGCTGTGAGGCTTTGGCCGGGTTGGAGAATACGCACTATCTTTTCTATTTCTCTGGCATTAGTTGGAGTATACACACCAGCAGGGGTCATTTTAAAGATAGAAGCATCGACACTATATTTTTCTAAAAGCTTTTTGTTGGTATTGATCGGTATCATAAATACATTATATCATAAGCTGCGACCATCACAAATCTATGTTATAATATACCCATGGAACAAGCTTTTAAAGACAGAATGGGTAAGCTAAATGCGAGACAGCGTGAGGCGGTAGAGACTATAGATGGGCCATTGCTGGTGGTGGCTGGACCAGGGAGCGGTAAGACTGAGCTGCTCAGTCTACGTATTGCAAATATTTTAAAAGAGACACAAACTGATCCATCATCTATACTATGTCTGACATTTACTGATAGCGGAGCCGCTAATATGCGCGAGAGATTACAAAGTATCATTGGTAATAAAGCTCATGAGGTAGCCATATACACCTTTCATTCTTTTGCACGTCGTGTGATGGATGAGTATAGAAACTATTTCCATGAGGCATTTGAATTTGATGCTGCTACTGATGCTAACAAAGAGCGCATACTAGATAGTATCTTTGCCAGATTACCCCATGATGATAGGATGTCTAGCTATCATAAAGTTTTTAATTGGGCGTATATGAAAGATGTAAGAGACCGTATTTCTTTGATCAAAAGAGCAGGATATGATGCTGACACCTATGGCAGCCTTGTAAATATAGATCATGCTGAGCTTTTCTTTGTACAAGAAACTATCAATCAATTTTGGCCAAAAAGTAGATTGAGTATCAAAGATTTGGGGTGGTTCAGTCAGATAATTAAAATCTTAAAAGCAAAAGAATTAAATCAAAATTTATATACAAATATCTACATATCAGAACTACAAAAAGCGTATGATGAAAGTGTGGAAATAGGTAAAACTGAATCTATACGCAAATGGAAAGAGAGTAATCTTTTGGCATCAGAAGATGGTTTATACATTTTAAAAGAAATAGAGATACAAGATAAAATCAAAACAGTAGCTTATATATACGGAGAATATGAAAGACAAATGCAAGAGGCGGGCCTCTATGACTTTGATGATATGATTATCGATGTGGCAGCAGCCATAAAAAATCACACAGATTTACACGCCACTCTAGCAGAGCGATACATGTATATCATGATCGATGAATTCCAAGATACTAGCGATGCACAGATGAGTATAGTGCTGGCTATAGCCGATCATAATGTCAATGAAGGTAGACCAAATGTCTGTGCGGTAGGTGATGATGATCAAGCAATATATAAATTCCAGGGAGCTGAGATCAATAATATCATCAACTTTAGATCTGAATATTTTATAGATGTGAAGGTGGTGACACTGGATACTAATTATAGATCTACTCAAGACATAATTGATCTCGGCGACAGTGTAGCCACTCAGTCCACAGAGAGACTGAGTCATAAATTTACAGATATTAACAAAAAACTCAAACAAGGCAATCTTCTTTTAGAAGAAAGCCTCATACAAAATCTATCTTTTGGCAGCAGAGAAGAAGAGTATTATTTTATCACCAAAGAAATAGAAAAAAAGCTGAAAGATTTAAAAGAAAATAAAATAGCCATATTAGCAAAAAATAATGACAGCCTAATCATGATGTCTAATATTTTAAATCATTTGCATATCAAGCATAAATATATAAGGAAACAAAATGTATTGAATATGCCGGCAATCAGAAATATATTGGATTTGGGGCTCTATCTGTCGTCAATAATCTCAACAGGAGAGAACAAAGATTATCTTTTGCCGGCTATCATCATGGCACCATATTGGCAGCTAGAGGCCAGCACTATCTTTGAACTTTCTTATAAAATTAAAAAAGAAAATATCAGCTGGCTAGAAGCTATCAAGACTAGTACACAAACAGAGCCTATATATAAAGCTATTTCTGAATTGATATTGAAAGTAAATGACACCCCTATATTAGAAATGTTATATCAAATAGAAATGACCTTGAATATACGGGGGTATTATTTTTCTTCTGATTGTAATAGCGTAGATAGATACACTTACCTAGAGGCGATAAGATCTCTGTATGAGGCTATAAGTGAGGCTGATGTGGAGGGTGTATGGACACTTGCTCATATCACAGACTTTATCTCTATCTACGATAAATTTAAATTGCCTATCATGATAGAGTCGAGCAGGAGCTCAGATGTACAAGTAGAATTACTTACGGTACACAGGGCTAAAGGTTTGGAATTTGATCATGTATATATATTAGATCTGGATGATAAAATTTGGTTAAAGAATAAGAAAAGTAACAAAGCTCCCGTACCTAAGTATTTAAAACAGTTACTCAGTCCCATAGTCGAAGATGATGGCGATGTGTTGCGTTTGCTTTTTGTCGCTATCACTCGTGCGCGGCACCATCTGTATCTCTGTCATGTGGGAGAGATGTTGAGGTATGTGGGGGTTGAATCTGAAGCGGCTCCCTACATTGTGGGGGGAGAGGAGTCTGAGTGGAGTGGTGGGGTGGGGCTTGAGCTCGCCCTAGCCAAAGCTAAATATGAAATAGACGAAAAGAGTATACTAAAAGATATACTCGGAGATTATCAAATGTCACCAACACATTTCAATAATTATCTAAAAATAGATGAAGGTGGACCAGAACATTTCTTTAAAGAGAATCTCTTACGCTTTCCTAGACCTATGTCTGTGCCTAGTGCTTATGGTACAGCCATACATACAGCCGTAGAGGTAATAGTGTCAGGAAAAGCTGATAAAGATTTATTAAATAAAGCTATTTTAGCTTTTGAAAAAAGCATAAAGAAAAG
>JAYVSD010000095.1:0-9689 GCA_043775745.1 bacterium
TGCTGCCACCTTAAAGGCGATCTCAGATGAGTCTACATCATGAGATGATCCATCATATAGCTCACAAGATATATCCACCATTTTGAATCCCGCTAGCACACCACGATCCATAGCCTCTTTCAGACCCTTTTCTACCGCGGGGATGAACTCATGTGGCACTACTCCACCCTTGACCGCATCGATAAATTCGAAATGATCATAACGCTTGGTATTTTTTGGTAGATCTTGATCGAGCACACTGTAATCTATCGGTCTGATCCTAATACGCACATGACCATATTGACCGCGCCCACCTGACTGTTTGATATATTTACCTTCAGCCTCAGCAGATCCTAATATAGTCTCCCTATATGCTACTTGAGGCTTACCGGTGCTACACTCCACTCCAAATTCTCTTTTCATACGATCTACGATGATGTCCAGATGTAGCTCGCCCATACCAGCGATGATGGTCTCATTGGTCTCAGCATCGGTAGATACACGAAATGTAGGATCTTCTGACACTAATCTAGAAAGTGCCATACCCATTTTCTCTTGATCTACTTTGGTCTTTGGTTCTATACGCATCGAGATCACCGGCTCTGGCACTACGATACGCTCCAAGATAATGGGATGCTCTTCTGTACATAGAGTATCTGAGGTGAGGGTGTCTTTGAGACCTACCGCTGCTGCGATTTCACCTGCATATACCTCTTTTACCTCTTCACGCTCATTGGCATGCATACGCACTATGCGAGAGATGCGCTCTTTGACACCTTTGGTGGAATTATATATATAAGATCCAGAAGTCAAAGTACCAGAATACACACGGAAAAAAATAAGCTGTCCGACAAATGGATCCACCGCAACCTTGAAAGCAAGGGCTGCAAGGGGGGCGGTATCTGAGATTTCACTTTCGATGATTTCATCTGTGTCTGGGTCTATGCCTTTGGGTGCTGGTATGTCTAGTGGTGATGGTAAATAGTCTATCACCGCATCCAACACTAGCTGTACACCTCTATTCTTTAGTGATGATCCACAAAACACAGGGAATAGATCGTTTGTAATAGTCGCCTTCCTGATCTGCTTCTTGAGCTGTTCTAAAGTGAATTCTTTACCTTCTAGATACTCCGTCATCATCTGATCATCAGTCTCGACTATGCGCTCCATCATCTCGGCTCTCCTAGCCTTAGCCTCTTCCATATGCTCGGGGGAAATAGGGTGAAATGACACATCTTTACCTTTCTCTCCGTCAAATTTGACCTCTTGCATCGTAAGTAAATCGATGATACCATCAAAGTTCTCTTCTGAGCCTATTGGCATTTGCATCTTTACGGCATTTTTAGAAAGTCTGTCGATAATAGAGTCAAAGCTCTTGTCAAAATTGGCCCCCATACGATCAAGTTTATTTATGTAACATATACGAGGTACATTGCCCTCGGTGGCGTATCTCCAATTAGTCTCACTTTGAGGCTCTACTCCGGCAACACCATCAAAGACTACCACCGCCCCGTCAAGTACACGCAATGATCTCTTAACTTCTATAGTAAAGTCAATATGTCCTGGGGTGTCGATGAGGTTAAAACGGCATTTCTTAGACTCGTCTTTCTTTGGCATGTATGTAGGTGACCAAAAGCAAGTAGTAGCAGCCGAGGTGATAGTAATACCACGCTCACGCTCTTGCTCCATCCAGTCCATCACAGTTGCCCCCTCATGTACTTCGCCGATTTTGTGTGATACACCAGTATAAAAAAGCACACGCTCGGACGTGGTAGTTTTACCTGCGTCGATGTGAGCAATGATACCGAAATTCCTAACTTTGCTGAGTGGATAATCTCTCGCCATATATGTTATAAATAATTATTAAATGTCGCTCTATAATAGCATAAATTTTATTAAAATGCTAGTGACTTACAGAGATCTCTTGCCACTCTCTATCCTGTCTTGCTAGCTCCACAGTCGGGTTATGACTTTTATCCAATATCTCTTTGACCACTTTTTCCATACGCATACTTTGTGAGCCTTTGACATAGATAATGTCTCCCGCCTTTAGAATTTGATGTAGCTCATATACCACGTCCTCTAGAGTCTCACACTCTAGTACATAACCCTCTTTCATACCCGCATCTATCGCACCACGAGCAAAGTCATGCGCAAGAGTACCATAAGTGATGAGTATACTTGCCGAGCTCGGCACCATACGTCCCAGACGATAATGCTCAGAAGCCGCTCGTGTGCCTAGCTCTTTCATATCTCCTAGCACTACTATGCGTCTATATTTGATACCTATATCACGTAGAGTCTCTAGACCATTTTCTAGGGCTTTGGGACTAGAATTATAAGTATCATCGATAATCAAAGTGTTCTTTATTCCATATAGCGGCCTCATACGGCCTGGTTGTCTTTCTATTTTATTTAGTTTGATCAAAGCCTTTTCTATTATCTTTGTATCATCATCTATTGTTGTGTCTAGACTCGTCTCTATATAGAGCGCTGCTAGTACTGCGGGCATGGCGGCGATGATGGAAGCTGTACCCAGTGTATCGTCGATACTCATTTTATAAAGCCTGTGATCATACTCGATGGTACCGATAGCACTATGTAGATCATAACTGTTACCTGCATCTCTCAAAATTAGAGTATTGTGCAAACCTCTACCAAAAGAAACTTTTTGTAAATAACTACGGTTTAGTAGTGCTCTCTTGGCTATACGCTGACAATCTATATCATCTCCATTGTATATCAATATCTCAGTGGCAGCTAGCGCTAAATACTCTTTCTCTGTTATCAATAGCTCTCTATCATTTTGGAAATTTTCTATATGCACTGGTACCGCTGCAAACTGTGTCAGTATCACCATGTCAGGCTTTAGCCATTTTACTATATTCCTTATATCATTAGGCCTATCAGCTCCGACCTCTAATACTAGGTACTCTGGATAGTCACGAGCAAAAAAGGTTATGACTCCTCTCATCATCACCAACAACCATTTACCGATGTGACTATGTGGACTGGTACTATTTATAATAGTAAGTGGTACACCTATATCACTATTAAAACTTTTTGCGCTACCTCTCACAGATTTGTCTTTAAGCACTGCGACTATAGAGTCTTTGGTTGTGGTCTTGCCTAGGTTACCAGTGACTGCTATGATATAGGGCTTGTGTTGCCACAGTATAGCTCTTGCCAAGTTTGTGATTATTTTAATTAAGATTTTTTTAGCGAGATTTTTCATCTTTCTTCATCAGCTGTGCTACCACTCCATCTATATGCTCGATAAATTGACCTAGATCATGTAATACTCTGTGATCTAATTCTCTATACATACGTAAACCCTCTTTCTTATACTCTATCAAAGGGTCTCTCTGACCATAGGCACGTAGATTTACATTGCTACGCAAGTATTCCATTTGTTCTAGATGATCCATCCAGATCACATCATAAATTTGCATCATTACTGAGCGTACTGCGACGTAGAAGTTATCTCCATATTTAGACTTTTTATCTATTACCAACTCTTGATTAGGTATTTGTAGACATAGACCATCGAGGAAATCCTTGTTGTTATCCATAACTTTATGTCTCTTTTCATACACACTTTTCCTTTGTTGATTTAGCACATCATCGTATTGAAGTGTATGCTTTCTAGAATCAAAATGGAATCCTTCAATTTTTTCTTGAGCATTTTCAAGAGCTCTAGTCACCATACCACTTTTGATAGCTTCATCTTCGGGTAAACCAAATTTACCCATCATGGCTTTGATCCTGTCAGATCCAAACACACGCATAAGATCATCCTCTAGAGAAACATAAAATTGCGTCTCACCATGATCCCCTTGACGACCCGATCTACCTCGGAGCTGATTATCTATACGTCGTGCCTCATGTCTCTCACTACCAATGACAAAGAGTCCCCCTAGTGCATCGATGTCGTCATGTTCTGACTTGGTAGCCTCAGATCCACCAAGTTTGATATCCACTCCACGTCCAGCCATGTTGGTAGCAACAGTGACCGCACTACGTTTGCCAGCATTGGCAATGATTTCGCCTTCTCTTTCATGATTTTTGGCATTCAATACTTGATGAGGGATTTTTGCATGATCTAGATATCTAGATAGCACTTCATTGTTTTCGATCGACACCGTACCCACTAGTACCGGCTGACCCTTTTCATATAGCTCTTTGACTTTAGCTGTGATCGCTTTCCATTTACCCTTTTCAGATTGGAATATGAGATCAGTATTATCTTTTCTATTGATATCATTATGTGTAGGTATAGTCGTGACTGGCAGACCATAAACTTTATAAAACTCTTCATCGGAGGTCTTGGCCGTACCACTCATACCAGCAAGCTTGTTATAAAATCTAAAGTAATTCTGATATGTGATGCTAGCTACGGTGCGAGACTCTTTTTGTATTTCGACTTTCTCTTTGGCTTCTACCGCTTGATGTAGTCCATCACTCCAACGACGTCCTGGTTGCTTGTGACCAGTAAATTCATCCACGATGATCACCTCACCTCCACTCACTATATAATTTTTCTCTTTGATAAAAAGAGCTTTAGCTCTGACCGCAGTCTCCAGATGATGTACTAGTCTAACATTCTCAGTGGTATATAGATTAGGTATGCGTAGTCTAGCTTCTGCTTTGGTGATACCATCAGGAGTGATTTGTACTGCTCTTTCTTTTTCATCTACATTATAATCTTTGCCGAGTATCATCGTCTCTGCTAATTGTGCAAAGACATTATAGATGTTACCACTATCGTGAGTAGCGTTGGAAATGATAAGTGGTGTGCGCGCTTCATCTATCAATATAGAGTCTATTTCGTCTACGATAGCAAAGTGATGCCCACGCTGTGACTCATCAGCTAGCTCATAAACCAAATTATCTCTCAGATAATCAAAGCCAAATTCACTATTAGTACCATAAGTTATATCCGCCTCATACGCTTCGCGCCTAGTGATAGGGCGCAGATAGTCATAAGCGACTTTATAATCAGCCTTTTTATCTTTCTTTATATCCGCTAGCTCAGTTTTATGACTTTGATCATAGATAAAAGAGCTCTCATGGTTGATCACTGCTGAGCTCATACCTAGCATGTCATACACTTGCCCCATCCACACCGCATCACGACGAGACAAATAATCATTGACCGTCACTATATGCACCCCACGACCTGCGAGAGCATTGAGATATGCTGGCAATGTCGCCACCAATGTCTTACCTTCTCCTGTCCTCATCTCGGCTATATGACCAGAGTGTATGAACAGACCTCCTACCACCTGCACTCGATAATGCATCATCGATAATGTCCTCCTGGCACTTTCACGTACCATAGCAAAGGCTGTCGCTGCTTTTTCATTTAGTATTGCCTCAATTATAGATTTATTTTTCTCTTTGGTATTGAGAACGTTGGTGTTCATCTCTATATGGGCACGCACATCATCACGCAATGCTATGCTTTTAGCTTTTAGTTCTGCATCACTGATACCTTTGAGTGCCTCTTCGAGAGCAAATACCTCATCTACAGTTTTCTTAATTCTTTTAATGGCTTTCTGATCCTCAGTCGGGAATAAATTGGATAAAATTTTCATGTTATTTATTATAACACAAACACAAAGATGATGCCATGTAGACAAAAGAGAAATATACTTGTCTATAATTTACCACATCCCTGTGCATATGTCACTCACACTATTTCACTATATATGTTAACATGTACAGTGAGCATGTCTACTACGACTCGTCTTTAGGACTTGTATTGGTATCGTGGCCATGTGCAAACCTTGTTCCTTTTAATTATTTTTGGAGAATACGCATGACTTTCACCCGCTTCCGCGCGGTCCTGACCCTCTGTCTCGGCCTGTTTTTGGCCCAGGTGGTGGGGGCCGCCCCCACTGTCTACAACCTTAACGTCCAGATTGGACTCCTGTGCGACGCGGGCACCTGCCCGGGATTGACCGTTGATAACTTGGCGCCACCGCCAGGGTCGCCAGTGATAGCTGAACTGTTTTTTTCCGAGGTGGAGTTCAAAGACTATCACTTCAATCCAGCGTCTGGTGCCACCGGCAGGGTGGCGGTCATCTCTCCGTTCCTGATCGGCTTCATGCTGGACCCCGGTATCAACGACGGGGTGGCCTTCCAAAGTCCGAATCGCATCGATCGTGAGATCGTCACTTGCAGCTCTGGGTTTGGCTACTGCTTGGCACCGTTCTCCTTGTCCGATCTTGCTGGCAAGGCATGGGCGGTTGGATTGACCTTGGTCGGACTCTATGATGTCGACTACGACACCGGCATCAATGCTGATGTGCTGTTCACGGTCGAAGCCACAGAGCTTGAGTTGACCGATCCTGGTGCCGGTGGTGCCGATGTGCCGGAGCCAGGGTCGCTGGCCTTGGCTTTGTGTGGGCTGATCGGTATCTTCGGCTTTCGTCGACAGAAATGAACGCCACGCTCATCTGAGCAACTCTCGCAGCCTTCCTCGGAAGGCTGTTTTTAATTGCTATTTATCATAAAATATAGTAATATATAAAAGCTATCCTATGGGGGATAGCAAGCGTGTATATACTAACCCTGTTAAATTTATAAATAAATTGCAGAAAATATGCATGAGTCCCGATGGTCGGGAATTTAAAATATTATGGAAGAATTAAAAGTATTAAAAATAGAAGATGTAGTCGAAGGTGTAGTGGTCGCTATAGACCGCGCCTCGGTATATGTAGATTTAAAAGATTATGGTATCGGTATCATCTATGGTAGCGAGTATATCAATGCTCGTGAGATCATAAAGAAAATCAATATCGGTGACACCATCAGCGCCAAGGTGATACTCCGAGAAAATCATGACGGCTATATAGAGCTATCACTCAAAGAAGCGCGCCAAGCTTTGATCTGGAGTGATGCAGAGGAAGCGATCAAAGACAAGCGCGTGATGGATCTAGTGGTCAAAGACGCAAACAAAGGTGGTCTCATCATAGACTGGCAGGGTATACTTGGCTTCCTACCCGCTTCACAGCTCAAAGAGGAGAATTATCCTAGGGTAAACGACGGTGACAAAGATAAGATAGTCAAAGAGCTCAAGCAGCTCATCGGCAAGAGACTGTCTGTGTCTATAATAGGAGCGATACCCAAAGAAGGCAAGCTTATCTTTTCTGAGAAGAACCAAGGCTCTGATTCTAGTAGCGTTGCTACACAGTCAGCCATGGTCAAGAATAATTATACTGTCGGAGATATAGTCGACGGTGACGTCACAGGCATAGTCGAATTTGGTATCTTTGTCAAATTATCAGACAATGTAGAGGGTCTGGTACACAAAAGTGAAATCGACTGGGGTCTGGTAGACGATACCAAGAATCATGCTCGTATCGGTGAGCGTGTCAAGGCGAAAATTATAGAGATCAAAGATGATAAAATCTCACTTTCTATCAAAGCGATAAAAAATAATCCTTGGACTGAAGCTGATAAAAAGTATAAAAAGGGTGACGTGATCAACGGTCTCGTGATCAAGTTTAACAAACATGGTGCTCTGGTAAGCATACAAGAAGGTGTAGCTGGACTCATACATAATTCAGAATTTGGTGGTGAGGAAAAACTCCGACAGACACTTTCACTGGGCAAGATGTATAAGTTTGAAATTGCTCTCTTTGACGCAAAAGAACAAAAGATGACAATGCTTTATAAAGCTTAAATACAGTAAATCTAAACTGGGTATTTGTTTGTAATTTCTAATAGCAAGGCGCTTACTTTATCGGTAAGCGTCTTACTATTCAATATATCTAGTTCAAAACTTTTAAAATTACTCATAACAAAATCCTGCACTACCCCCTCACCATGTATAGGCATGAGATCAGGATCACCCACCCCTATTCTAATTCTATAAAAGTTAGGCCCTAGATGCTGTATCACTGACTGCACACCATTGTGCCCACCACTACTATTACCATATGAAAGCTTTACATCTCCCAATTTTAAATCTTTATCATCGTATACAACTACTGGGATTACATCTTTGCTTTTATTCTTTAAATAGTTTTTAATAAAAGCCCCACTTTCATTCATGTAGGTGTCGCCAATAATCTTATCGTGTGCGCCACCGTAAGCAGCGCACACGATACGCGCAGCGTTGTGTCTAGTCTTTTTGTACTTGTCCCCTGGATTACCAAGAGGGAATATAGCTAATTTCATCTTTCTATTATATAATAGTATTCATGATTAGCCAATTTTTTGAAATAGGGGATAACAAAATCGCCCTGAGCATTACCCTTTTACTAGCATTACTCATAGTCACTCTACTTGCTTCCATATATTCTAAAACATTACAAAAAGCCTTGCGCTATATGCATATTTTAGAAGAAAATGAAAGGCCGACCGAGCTTCTCGCTTATATATTTGTCATCATGGTGGGTATCAGGCTGATACATGTACTACTAGTGCAGCCATTCGTCGTCGATGGTGTGTCTATGGTGCCGAGCTTGCAATCTGGTGAGATATTATTAGTAGATAAAATTGGATACAGATTACATAATCCAAAAATTGGAGACATTATAGTCTTTAAATATCACGACCCTTATCATAAATGTCTAGACAATTATACAGATGATCTCAAGGGTAAAGTAGTAAGTGCAAAAAACATGTGTCAGGGGGTAGCAGTAGATCCATATGATGGTAAATATCTGGTAAAGCGTATTGTGGCTTTACCACATAGCACTACAATTTATGAAGGTAAAACTTTGATCACGGGTGTAGATCAATACATAGTGATGGGTGATAACAGACCCGAGAGCTATGACTCACGCGCTTGGGGTGCTCTCGATGCTAAATATATCAGCGGGCGAGTCTTCCTCCGATTACTGCCTGTCAGTGCCTTTGGACTCAACCCCGCCCCGATGCAGGATGCATTGCACTTGAAATAGTTTTTATTTCTTCTCTTCTATCTCTTTTTTAAATTTTGATACTAGATCATCTATAGACAGTACCACCTTCTCTCCTTCTCTACTTTCGAGGGTGGCAGTGCCGGTGGCGACTTCGGTGTCACCAATGACTATCCAGTATGGATATTTCATATCTTTGGCATGTCTAACCTTTTTCCCTAGTCCATTTTTCTCATCATCGAGCTCTACTCTCACACCTGACTTTTTCAAAGCACTATACACTGACCGTGCACGCTCTAGATGTATCTCATTTTTAATAGGTATCACTTTGACCTGCATGGGTGCGAGCCAAAGTGGAAAGTTACCTGCACTATGCTCTAGATACACAGAGATGAATCTCTCTAGCGACCCCGATATAGCACAATGTATCATCACTGGCATATCACGAGTACCCTCCTCAGATACGTATTCTAGGCCGAAATTGGTCGGCTGTACATAATCTAACTGTATAGTACCCACTTGATGACTACGACCTATACTATCCTTGGCCATAAAGTCTATCTTTGGCCCATAAAAAGCAGCCTCACCTTCACCGTCCACCCATTTACCTTTTGCTCTCTCTTCGAGCAAGTCAAAGATTACACTCTCCGCTTTAGCCCAAAGATCTATATTGCCTTTATATTTTGCATCGTCATTTCTTTTAGAAAACCTAGGTGTGATACCAGCAAATCCGAAAGTACTGTAAAATCTTTCTATTAGATTCCAAATATTACCAATCTCCTCTTTGAGCTGCGATTCACGACAAAAGACATGTGCGTCGTCTTGGGTGATAGACAA
>JAYVSD010000096.1:0-4014 GCA_043775745.1 bacterium
TTCAATCTCAAACCCAAATACACAGATCCTCTACCTCCTCCCACTCCTATAGATGATGGACCTACAGTGTCTATAGAGCCTCAGATCATATATACACCATCTACCTCAACGATAAAGTCGATACCATTAGCAACGAGTACTATAATTAAAATTAAGAGATAAAGATATGAAAGATTATACAAAAGAAATTAGAGGGTGGAAGATGGTGTTTTGGGTGATATTTTTCTTTTTTTTCTTGTCACTATTATATATATAAGCAGACTAGAGACATGTTATGACATATTTTGTGAAACTTTTTTTAATTATATATTTCCCTTATCTCTAGTCTGGATTATAATAGTTCCTATATTTTTTATGATAAGTATTTACCATTTTTGGATAAAATGGATGCGGCTTTTCATTTTCTTGGATATTATAAATATTTTATTCAACAAAATAGAAGACCCTTATTTTTTAATAGATTCTGGAAAGTTTTTGAATATTGCTATACCGATACTTTCTTTTATTTTTTCTCTTTTTTTCTATTTAAAACATAAAAATGATTAATCTCACTATTACCTACACAGCCTCCTCCACAGTACCCTAAATTACACTATTTAGTTCAATTAGTAAATATTATGATATAATACAAATATGTTTAATGTTAGCCAAACTTTGATTGATTATGGGTATGTAGGCATGTTTTTGATATCCCTGATAGAGAATGGCATATTCTTTTTCTTGCCGGGTGACTCTATGGTCATTATGGCGGGTATACTAGCGGCAGACAAAGTATTTAATATTTATATTGTAATTACTATATTTATTATAGGGAGTTTTATTGGTAATTTGATAGGCTATGAGATAGGTCAGAGATTGGAAATGTGGAGAGAAAAGCTGGAAAAAAATATAAAAAATAAATATTCAAAAAGAAACCTATTTACAAAAATAATACTAAGAATCTTTAAGGATGAATATATAAAAGAAGCGCATTTTGTTTTTAATAAATATGGTGAGCGCATAGTGATAGTGCAGAGGTTTATCCCAGTAGTGCGTACCTTTGGACCGATGGTGGCGGGTATGGTGGGTATGAATTATAAAAAGTATGTTTTATACAGTGCTATAGGCGCTGTAATTTGGAGTGTGTCACTCACTGTGCCTATGTATATACTTGGCAGGCGATATTCGTCACTAGGAGATAGGATAGAGCAGATAGTGATAGGGATTACTATTATCAGCATATTGCCTATATTTTATAAAATAGTGAAAAGGTATAAGGTGCAAAAGTAGATAGAGATAATATCAGGGCTGTGCTATTATATAAATATAATACTTAAATATATGGAATTAATATCTGGTGCAGCTTTAGTTTTATCAATAGTAGCAATTATCAAAGTGAGCAATAGTGAAAGCCGTATAAAATATCTAGAAAATAAATTACAAAATATAAAAACTAACACAGGTACTATAAACATAGTAAAAGCAGTTGCGGACTCTGTCCCCGCGATTACCATAGGTGATGAGCAGATAAAAACAGTAAATCAAGTTGATCGGCAGACGGAAGATAAATCTAACCCGGTCTTGTTATGGATTAAAGATAATTGGTTGATGAAACTTGGTGTATTTTTAGTTTTGCTTGGATTTGTGTGGGCACTTAATTACGCTTATAGCGCAAAATATATCACAGAGACCGCCATCTCAATTATAGGACTCTTGGTTGGGGCAGCTGTGTTATCTTTTGGATTTATTCGTATGAAAATATATGTGACACAAGGATCAGTCTTTATGTTGTTGGGTACTGCACTAGTAATACTCACTGCTTATTTTATGAAGCAAATGAAAGTTATAGATAGCTCGACAGTTTTGGCTGGATTAATGCTATCGGCTTTGATGGTTACTTCTGCAGCTGCAGTTTTATATGCTCGCAGATCGTTGTCTGTTATAGTTTTATTTATAGCATTGATGGTCCCTATCATACTAGACACAGGCTCACATAATTATAATGCATTGTATGCATACTTGATGTTGATAGTACTAGGCACTATTTGGGTGTTGGCTCTTACGGGTTGGCGCATACTCACCCTAATGTCTCTTATAGGCGTATGCATATATAGCTCGGAAGGTATAATGTATGGCTTTGGGGTGTATACTGATGCAGCACTTCTGTTTGCTTTTGCTTTCGCTGCTGTATTCTTTATAACCAATACTGTATCTTTAATAAAGAATGCAAACATAGAGTCAGACAATGTCCTACCAGATATAATTGCAGCCTCACTCAATGCGGCAATGATTAGTACTTTTGTATTATCAATTATGGATAAAGAGGGGCACGTGATGGTACTCATGGGTATAGCCATAGCTTTTAGTTTTGCGGCTTTTGCTGTATATAAAGCTATAAAGAGGCCGGAGCCATTTATGGTCTATAGTGGTATATCAGGAGTTATGTTTGCTTATATTACTTATTTATTGCTGGATGAAAATATCAAAGCTCTGGCGGCAGCTTATACGCTGGAAGTACTAATGCTATCTCTAGTCACTTATATTTTAAGTCGTAAATTAAATACAGCCAATAATTTATTATGGCTATTGATTGTGCCTCTTATATTGATACAGGAAAGTATTTGGAGGGTTGTAGATAATAGCAATGTACTTTTAAGTGATTATATATTGATAATCTTCTATATCTGTACCACTACAGCAATTACTCTATTTTATAGAAAAGAGATCAAGACCCAAAATGTTTTGAATGGTATTATACCTTTTGTCTATAATCTTATCTGGTCTATTGCCATGTTGCAATCCTTAGCCATCATTTGGGGCGCCTGTCGAATAGTCTTTGCTGGTGATGGAGGCATTATGTTAGCCCTTATAATATATGCCATCATAGGCATACCGATGTATATAATGGGTAAAAATAGAGAGATGAAAGTATTGAAAGTTGCCGGTGCTGCTTTAATAGGACTCACCACATTGTGGCTGATGACTATACTTATCGCCATGGGGGCTGTATACAGAATAGCAGGTTTTATAATTATAGGAGTGATAATGCTATCTAGTGCATTCTTCTTGAAAAAGAAAAATTAAATTTATGAAAAGTAATATAATAAAAATATTGATTACTGTCACCGTACTTGGCTCTGCATTTGCGATTATGCCAGTAAGTCCAAAAAATTATTTTAAAAAATACATAGATATTGTAAACATGCAAAACTCTATACCTAAAGTAGTAGAGATAGACATAGATAAAAATAGTCAGAAAGAATTATATAGTAGTAATCAAATCGAAGTGTATGACAATACAGAGGAGATATTTGTTCCTCATGCTTTTGTATTTGCAAATGATTATAAAAATAGAGGTATGGTCTTGAATGCTAAAAATCTATCAGATAACAATTATCAAACAAGCGAAAGGTATGAAGTGAGTGACGGTAGTAAAAATATACAGAAATTTGAAATCTCATATGACAAAGATATAGAGACAGAATCTTTGGATGTGTCGCTAGACAGAAACGTATCTTGGCCCACCAGTATAAATATAAACTATAAAAATATTAATAATGGTCAAATGGTAACAGTTTTGAATCGTACTCAATTTTCCTCGCATGTTACATTTCCTAAAATTAAAGCTAAAAACTTTATCATAAATATAGAATACTCCCAACCTTTGGTAGTGACAGAGATAGACTTCAAGGATGAGCTTCAATACAAAAATAGTACAAAAGCTCTTAGATTTCTATCGCAGCCAAACCATGTTTACAGCCTGTATTTTGATACTGAGTATTATGGTGAAATAAAAACAGGAGAGATGCCCAACCTTTTAAATGTAGACACTAAAGAAATTTTGAAATATAAAATTGTATCTGCAGAATCTATAAAAAATAATCAGAGCTTTTTTTATAGAGATGGTGATAGTGATGGCATACCAGATTATAAAGATAACTGTGTAAGCTTTAAAAATAGCGATCAAAAAGACGAAAATCAAAATGGCAGAGGTGATGCATGTGATGATTATGACCATGATGGAGTGATCAACAG
>JAYVSD010000097.1:0-2513 GCA_043775745.1 bacterium
TCGCCCATTTGTGTGTTATAGACCTACTATTTCCTTGACCTTCTTTAAAAGTTTTGGATTTGTACTATCTAGATATTTGATATGCTTTCTCCTATCTGCAACCATTTGTATCAGCCCACGACGTGAATGATTATCTTTTTTATTAGTCTTGAGATGGCCTGTAAGTTCTTCTATTCTCTTGCTAAGTATAGAGATTTGTACCTCAGCTGATCCTGTGTCGGTATCATGTTTGGCTACTAATTTTATGGCATTAGCTTTTTTTCTTGTGGATAGCATATGTTAATTATTATTTTTTGTATTTAGTCTTTAAGATAGTCAGACTAGATACGGTTTTTAACTTTGCGAAGTTGTATATATTATAACATGTTTTTATAAAAATGCAAGCCGACTACGCTTGCGTGTGTCGGCTTGTTGTTGGGTGTGATTTGTTACACCGTGCTATAATATATTTATGTCGCACAATATACGAGATTTAGAGATAGACTTCCTTCAATATATAGAGATTGAGCGTGGTCGTAGCATATTGACTGTGCGCAACTATAAACATTATCTGGATAGATTTATTTCTTTTTTAAAAGAAAACAAAAAAGCAGAGCCTAAAGTCGACGACATAAATGACAAAGTCATGCGGGGGTATAGACTTTTTTTAAATAGAATAGCCTCACATCCTGAAGCTAAAAAGGGTAGTAAATACCATGGATCAACTCTGGAGAAGAAAACTCAAAATTATCACCTCATCGCCCTGCGTGCCTTTCTCAAATACATCAGGAAAAGGAATATTGAAGTGTATAATCCAGAGTCTATAGAGCTAGCAAAGACTAGCGAGCGTGAGCTAGACCTTATCAATGAGAAGGAACTATCTAGACTTTTCGAAGCTATAAATATAAATAAAAATGAATTATCTCGGGCTCGTGATCTAGCTATTGTGACCATGTTATTCTCTACTGGATTACGCGTAAGTGAATTATGCTCTCTTGATCGGGATGCTGATCTCGGCAGTGGTGAATTATCAATAAGAGGCAAAGGTGGTAAAATTAGAGTTGTTTTTATATCTGGTGAAACTGTCAAAGCTATAAAGCATTATGATAAAATAAGGGTAGATATGGACGAGGCGATGTGGGTAGATCACTCACCTAGATCGAAAAGCAGAATAGAGAATAGAGAGAGTATCAGGCTCACCACTCGCTCTGTGGAGCGTATCATATCGAAATACGCGGAGTATGCGGGTATTACGAAAAAGTGTAGTCCCCATGTATTACGTCACTCTTTTGCTACTGATTTACTATATAACGGCGCTGACCTCCGATCTGTACAGCTCATGCTCGGCCACGCATCTATCGCCACTACCCAGATCTACACCAATGTGACCAACAAATTCCTCCGTGAACAATGGCAGAAGTATCACAAGGGTGGCGCTTAAATTTGTTTGCTTTCCTGTATCTTTTATGTTAATATGTATGAACTAATAAACAAATCTATGGCAAATACATGTATATTTTGTGATAAAGGCTCACGAGTAGTCGGTAAATACTCCAACTCTGTACGTGCGACCAAATATAACCCTTGTGGTGATAGGCGTGTGTACCCCAATCTACAGTGGGCACGTATACCTAACGGCCCTCGTGTGAAATCTTGTACCAAGTGTATCAAGCGTGGGCATCATCTAGAAGTAAAGCTCTAGCCTTTCCTTTTTGGCCATAGTTATCTGATCTTATTTGAAATACCAAGAAGAAGAAAGAATTTGAAACGGCAAAAAAGTAATTTTTTATACTGACACAATAGCAAAAACCGAAGCACCTAAGGTGCCTCGGTCTGTAGTTAGTTGACATTACGATCTTTCGCACAGTTTCCCAGCGTTCGAAAGATTTTTTGCCTACTGTGCCCACCATTTGTGGCAGGCGTATTTCTCTCGGAGGGTGGCTACGTCGTCAGGGATTTCTCCCTGAAAGATATGCACTACTCCTTTTTCATCACAGTATCCCTCCATGGACCAACATTCTTCTTCGGTCCGAGCGAGTCCTGAAAGGATGCGGTCCACGGTCTCGGGCGCGTGTTCGCCATCATCCTCTCGAACGTAGTCGATGAGGAACTGCCGTACTGCCTTGGTAGCAGCGGCGATCTTCTACTCACCCACCCCTTCCCATTCGTAGGGAACGGCCGCTGTGTGGTCCCCTTTAACGAGTACGATGGTAACAAAATTCTTATTCATTTCAATTCCTTACCCCAGTACCCGAGGTGCAGTTGCACGGATATTGTGCGCAAACTTTATCGACACACCACTAAAGTGATGTGTCGAATAAAGTTGGCAAGCATAACTTGCCAATCAAAAAACGATATTGCTGAGGGCGATACTTCTTCCACGATCGCGCAGGCTTTTTTTCAATGTCGGACCACGATGTCGTGTTTTTGGGATGACGAAACATTTTTAACTCCCTTCTCCGTAAGAGTTGTTGACATCATTGACTCGGACTAGCCAGAACAGGCTGAGCCACACCAGATCGACCCCCAAGAAG
>JAYVSD010000098.1:0-5064 GCA_043775745.1 bacterium
TTGATCTATTCTTTTGTTCTTGATATTGTATTCTATTGTCCATTTGGGTACACCTTCTTTATCACGAATAGATATTACTTTTATCTTTCCATCTTTTACTTTTGCTATGTAAAAGTCATTATCACCCACGCAATGTTTTAGCACATCAGACTCTTTCTTCATCTCTTCTTTGCTATTGAGTGTATATAATGTATATGGGAAAGTAGTAGATTCTAGATTAGCAACAAATGTCACAGGTTCATCTCTGTTAAGACCAAATAGAAAAGTCTCAGTAAAAGTAACATCAGTACCACTTTCATCTTTAGGACAAGTTATACTGTGTCGTGTTAGTATTCCCTTTATAGCTCTGTCCCAGCTAGAAGAGTTATTATCATAAATTACTTTTGATATTTCGTCTTGTAAAGATCTGTCACTATTACCTATCAGAGCTAGTAAGTCTCTTGCAAATTTTACTGATTTATCTCTTTTCTCTTGCTCTTTCTCTAAAACTCTAGCCTCAATGATTAAGGCAGTTGTACTATTAAATTTAGACAGATCAACTCTATTTCTCATCAGTGTGTCTAAGACCCCATAAAAATTATGTATCTGTACGTCTTTACTCTCTCTGGCTGCTGTTTCTAGTAAAGTACAAACATGTTTTCTATTTACCTCACTTAGAGATTCCCAGACAGTCTTAGCATTTGTATCTTCTCTTAGATATTTTATCCATTCTATATATGCTCTAGGCTTGCCTACCTCTTGATTTTCTAAATCAAGAGTAAACAATGCACCTCTTTGATTGTCATCAGATTTAAATCCAAATCGACCAAGCAGAGAATTTAATCTTTCATTAAAACCGTTAAAGCTTATTTTCTTGTAACCATCTTTCCTTGCTTTATTTATAAATTTGTATATCTCTTTTCTCAAATTTTTTACAGTCTCTACATTTGAAAATAAGTATTTGACATACAGGTCACCGTCTATGTCATCTGTACAGACAAGGTATGCACCTATTATCCCCTCTTCATTTCTTATCAGTCTGTTCATTTGGTGACCCATTTTGATACTAGCTATGACGTCTGTATTACTCATCTGGACAAGATTCTGTGGCACAGTATCAATTGTGCTATTTAATTCCAATATCCTAGCTTCATCTTCTGCTGAGAGTCTTCTGGGCTCGTACTTTGTCTCTTGTTTTGTGGGTGCTTTATCTTGTGGTGGCATATTTTATGTTTAAGATTGCATAGTAAATATTGGGTTAATTGTAACATGTTTGTTATGTAAGAGGGAGGGGGGTATCATATTTATCCACACAATCATTTGCACAAAGGCTTTTATCAAATAGAAGTGTAGTATAATGTAACGAAGTGGGATAGAGTGGAGTATCCCACAAAAAAGCAAAAACCTTTAAAATAAAGTCAATATGATACTCGGTCAATATATACATCAAATCGACCCCAAGAAAAGGCTAAGTCTGCCTGCGCGCTGGCGTGGTGAAGTGGGAGAGAAGCTGATCATTACTAGTGGTCTAGATCAGTCTTTGTATATATATACATTGAGTGAGTGGCATATCATAGCAGAAAAGCTGTCTTCACTGGGCTTTGCTACTCCTGAGATTAGGAGCTTTACTAGATTTATGCTAGCCAATGCTTATGAGATCGAAGTAGATAGCGCAGGGCGAGTGCTGGTACCAGAAAGTTTAAAAAAGTTTGCTAATTTACAAAGTAAAGTCGTGCTGATCGGTATGCATAGGCGTATTGAGGTATGGGGAGAGGAATCATGGGAGAAGTATAATCAAAAGGGTGCAAGCGAAGTCGAGGCCACGGCTAATCGATTGGGAGAGTTGGGTATTATCTAACATGAAAGAATATATACATATACCTATAATGCTAAGAGAATGTATAGAAGCTCTAGACATAAAACCTGATGGCATATATGTGGACGCGACGACCAACAGAGGAGGTCACGCTATAGCAATAGCAAAAAAGCTGAATAAAAATGGGAGGCTGATATGTATAGATCTCGATGCCAAAGCTTTGGCGGAAGCAAAAGAGAGAATGGACGAAATCGTGTGCAAAATAGACTTTATCAATGACAATTATAGTAATTTAGAAAAGATATTAGCTATTTTAAATATAGAAAAAGTGGACGGTATATTGGCTGATCTAGGTATATCAAGTGAAGAGCTAGATATATCTGGACGTGGGTTTAGCTTCCAGCGTGATGAGCCACTATATATGACTTTCAAAGATCAAGTAGATATAGATGATGATACTCTTACTGCTGAGTACATAGTTAACAATTGGGGAGAGGAGACTATAGCAGCAATACTCTGGGGCTATGCAGATGAGATGTATAGAGGTAGGATAGCGAGAGCTATATGTGAAGCTAGAAAAGTAAAGAGTATACATACCACGGGAGAGCTGGTCAAAATTATACAAGATATAGTGCCCAAATTTTATAAAAATAAAAAGGGTTCACACTTTGCTACCCGTACATTTCAAGCTTTACGTATGGCAGTCAATGATGAGTTAGGAGGTATCAAAAATTTGATAGCAAGCGCAAAAAAAGTATTAAAAATAGAAAGCAGGATGGCTATTATCACTTTTCACTCTACTGAGGATAGAATAGTAAAAATAGCTATCAAAGAGCAAGGTTTTAATTTCATAAATAAAAAGCCTATCGTACCAAGCGATAGCGAACAGAAAGAAAATAATAGATCTCGATCTGCGAAGTTAAGAATAATAAGTAATAATTAAATGTATTTCAAGATTTTTAAAAACATGGGAGATGTGAAAAGGAGACTCTATCATTCAATGATGGCTTTATTAGGTCTATCAGTATCTGTATATATATTTACTCTTTTATCTATAGTGGTGACAGCTATAGACTTTAAACATATCATAGTAAGTACGAGTGCTTTGGATAAAACAACTTTAGCTCTAGAAAGAGAATACGCTATGAAGGTGAGCCATATAGAAGAAAGTCAGCTTGCTGATATGGGGTATGATAAAGTTAGCTCTAGCTTTGTGGTCCGCATGGATACCGAAGCTAACTTCTCTTTACTCTATGGACGATAGATCTTTTAACAACAGATTAAATGTTATTTTTGCTATGTTTATAATGGTGGTGTTAGTTTATATATCTAGATTAGTATATTTACAAGTTTATAAACATACATATTATATAGAAGAAGGCAAAAAACAGTATAGTAGTCAAAGTGCAGATAATTCTAATAATAGAGGTCGAGTGTTGGCTCAAAATAAAGTAGCGGGGCCTACAGTTATAGCCGAAAATGTAGAAGATAAAGTTGAAATAAATGGTAAAATTATAATTAAAAACAAGAGGATATATGTACTGGGTGAGGTGGGTGCAAAAGTACTGGGTTATTTTGGCTATACCAGTGACTCTTATAGAGGTCAATATGGTGTAGAGAAATATTATAATGATATATTATCTAGGGATGAAACTGATGTATATGCTAATCTATTTGCGGAGCTTTTTGCCAATGTAAAAGGAGACACATTTTCTAATGTGGGTGACCACAAGGGCGATGTGGTGCTCACTACTGACATAGAAGCCAGCCGTTTCCTTTATCGCACTTTGAAAGAGATACAAAATGAATGGCATGGTGATATAGTTGGAGGTATCATTATGGATCCGCGAGACGGCCATATCATCGCGATGGATGAAATACCCACCTTTGATCCTAACAAATATGGTGAATCTAAAATTTCTAATTATAAAAATGACATGGTAAGTGGTGTCTATGAAATGGGATCTATAATTAAACCTATAACTATGGCTGCAGCTCTAGACGCTGGGGTGGTCAATACGGCCACGACTTATGATGACTTGGGGGTGAGAGAGCTCAATGGATACAAGGTAAAAAACTTTGATGGAGTAGCTAGGGGTATTATCAATATACATGAGATACTGGATCAGTCTCTAAATGTAGGCATAGTATTCTTGGTCGAACAGTTAGGTATAGATCGTTTTAGTAAATACATGCATGCCTTTAACATAGGAGATGAGACGGGTATAGATCTCCCAAGTGAACAAGCTGGTTTGGTAAAAAATCTAGATTCCAATGTACTAGTGGACTCTGCTACGGCAGGGTTTGGACAAGGTATAGCCATCACGCCGCTTCAGACTATCAGAGCATTAGCTGTACTTGGTAATGGTGGTATGATGGTTAACCCATATATAGTGGACTCTATCATCTATGATAATGGTAAAGTCAAAAAGATAGTGCCAAATGATGCCACTAGGGTGATACAAGCATCGACCAGTGAGACCATCTCACGCATGCTAGTACATGTGGTAGACACAGCACTAAAGAAGGGTGCTTATAAAATGGATCATTATAGCATAGCCGCAAAGACTGGCACTGCTCAGATACCACAGCCAGGTGGAGGCTATTATGATGATCGATATTTACACTCTTTCTTTGGTTATTTCCCGGCTTATGAGCCTAAATATATAATATTCCTTTTTCATATACACCCGAAAGGTGCGAAGTACGCTAGTGAGACTCTCTCTGACCCGTTCTTCCGTATAGTAAAATTCCTTATCAACTACTATTCAGTCCCACCAGATAGATAGAGGTATGATATATTACTTCTGATCTGAATCCGAAGAAGAAATACAAACAAAAAGAAATAGCTTGACAAACTATATTGTATATTCTACAATATACTGGTTATTAACCACGAGCTAAATCATTTGGCTTTACGGTCAATGAAGCTCTTTTTCAGAGGAGAGATACAAAATGAGTCACACAATCCCAAAAATTACCCGAGAGAAAGTTGACGAACTCCGTCAGCGCATCAAGCCAGCCGCGAGGTTCGTGAAGGGTTCTGAAGGTCTGTTTCGTGACAGTCGTGGAATGCTTCACTACATCAAGCTCACCACCGACCCTGTCACTCAGTCGTACTACTGGGACCCTGTCGCCGGCGAGAAGTGCAAAAAGCTCAAGCCATTGAAGAAGATTGTTACCCACCACGGAACAGGTGGCTTCTTCTTCAAGCCGAGCGAAGCTGAAGTGCTGGCGCAAATCCCCGAGATGCTTCTTGGTGAAGTGGT
>JAYVSD010000099.1:0-21982 GCA_043775745.1 bacterium
TATAGACGAGGGCATGCATATGAAATTTTATGATGACACTATCGATGCTTATATGCGGGTGTATAATCGTATAGGTTTGGGTGATATCACTTATGTAACTTCGGCTAGTGGTGGGGTATTCACTGATAAGTTTAGTCATGAATTTCAAACTATATGTGAGGCAGGTGAAGATTATATATATGTACACAAGCACAAAACCGGTAGAGATAGACTAGCCATAAACGAAGAAGTATATAGTGAAGAGACTTTAAATAAATTAAACGAGATAGATTCTAATTTTGAAAAAGTGAAAGCGGCTGAGGTAGGTAATATATTTACTTTTGGCACAGGTAAATGTGAACAGATGGGCTTGCTTTATACAGATGAAAAAGGTGAGAGACTACCAGTGTATCTTGGGTCTTATGGTATAGGGGTCACTAGGCTACTGGGTGTGCTAGTGGAAGTATTCGGCTCTGAGAGCTCGATGACTTGGCCGATGTCGGTGGCACCGTTTCAAATACATATGATCACTATTAGTAAAAGCAGAGATGATGAAGCTTATAAAGTGAGTGCAGATATATATAATAAATTAAAAGAGGCAGGTGTAGAAGTACTTTGGGATGATAGAGATGGCGTGATGGCGGGGGAGAAATTTGCTGATGCAGATCTGCTCGGTATGCCTATGAGGGTTACAGTATCAGAGCGATCACTTGCCGCCGGTGGGGTAGAGCTACTGGACAGAATACAAGTGCATGGTGATAATACTTCGATGAATAAGGAAATTTTACCTATTGCTACCTTCCTTAAAAGCTATACTGAGAATTGTAAATAATATGTTATAATATCTTTATGCAAAAAAGACTACTTAGAATTATAGGAGTGATGATGGTGATCATGCCTTGGATATATATACCGACTGTGTACAAAGAGGTGCTGATATCCATCATCGGTGTGATAATAATAGGCGTCACTATAGATATAAAGAAAAAAGTAGTATAATATATAAATGAATAATCCAATCACATATATAGGTAGTACCGACTATAGGGCCAAGAATACTAAATTTGGTATCAAGGATGATGATCGTACTCGCCATATGTATATCATAGGTAAAACTGGTATGGGTAAAAGTACCTTGATAGAAAATATGATTATACAAGACATACATAATGGTAATGGCGTATGTTTCATTGACCCTCACGGATCTTCGGCCGAAGATATGCTCAAATTTATCCCCGAACATAGGATTAAAGATGTGGTATATTTTGCGCCGCACGATGTGAATTATCCTCTGGCGTTAAATGTGTTAGAGCAGGTGGATGAGAATCAGAGGCACTTGGTAGCCAATGGTCTGATGGCGGCTTTTAAAAAGATTTTTGGTGAAGAGAAATTCTCAGATCGTATACAATATATTTTGAATAATATAATTTTGGCTTTGTTAGAAAATGAAGGACAAACATTGCTCGGAGTCAATCGCATGTTATCTGATCCAGCTTATAGGAAATTTATAGTGAGCAATGTCAAAGATCCATCTGTGCGTGCTTTTTGGAATGAAGAGTTTGTGAAAGCAGGTGAGAAATACGCTCAAGAAGCAGCACCAGGTATACAAAATAAAATTGGTCAATTCATTTCTAATCCATTGATCAGAAACATAATAGGACAAAAGAAAACTAGCTTTGACATCAGAGATATTATGGATAATAAAAAGATACTTATTTGTAATTTCTCTATTGGTCGTATGGGAGAAGGCAATGTAAACCTGCTAGGTAATCTCATGATAACCAAAATTTATATAGCTGCGATGAGTAGAGCAAACTTGGGGGCGGATGAAATGAAAAAGGCGGCCCCATTCTATTTCTATGTGGATGAGTTTCAAAACTTTGTTAATGAAAGCTTTGCTCATATGCTCTCGCAAGCTCGTAAATATAATCTGGCTCTTACTGTTGCACATCAATACATAGAGCAGATGACAGACGAGGTTAAGGCGGCGGTTTTTGGTAATGTGGGCACCATGATACTTTTTCGAGTCGGAGCAGAAGATGCCGAGAGATTTGAGAAAGAGTTTGCTCCTCAATTCACCATGGATGATATAGTCAATCTAGCAGCCAGACAAATATACCTCAGACTATCTATAGATGGAGTAGGAAGCAAACCTTTTAGTGCTAAGACTTTGCCACGAATAGCACGCAGTGATATGGATTATACACAAGCCATAATAAACAATTCTCGTCTTATTAATGGCAAAACTAAGTCTGGGGCTGAAGAAGAGGTATTAGAATTTTATAAACCGATAGTAGCAGTTAAGATACCGGTAGTAAATAAATCTGAAACAATAGAAGCACCTAAATATGACAACAAGAAAAAAGAAGAAATAAAAATAATAAAATATCCCGAAGATAGACCAAGAGATCAAAGAGAGAGAAGGTCAGAAAATGATAGGCCCAAGAAAGAGGAAATAAAAACTGAGAAAAGTAGAGAAGATAAAAGAGATAATAATTCTTTACGTAGTGCTCTCAATATAGCTCTAGGTATAGATATTGACAAACCTATAGATTTACAAAAAGAGAAGAGAGAAAAAGTTGATATTAAAAATTTAAATTATAATAGTAAAGAAATAGATACAGACTCTTTAAAAAATATGTTAAGTGATACTGACATATAAATAGAGAAACAATATGAAATTTAATTTTATAAAAATAATAAGAATATGCATGATGGTAAGCATTTGTATTTTTATTAATTTAAATTTTACTAATGCTATTAAAATCTCTGAACTAATGTATGATCCGATCGGGAGTAAGACTGGTCATTTGTGGGTAGAGGTTTATAATGATGAGGCAATATCAGTGAATCTTACCCTATTTAAACTTCGAGAGTCAAACTCTAATCATGGTATAGTGGGCATATCTGGTGCTGACTTTTTGCAGTCCCATGAGTATGGAGTCATAGCAGATGATGATATTAATTTCAAAAAAGATTATGAAAAGCGTTTTGCTAAAGCTTATATAGGTAAGCTTTACAAAGCGTCATATACTTTACCTGATAAAGGCGAAAAAGTCTCACTCATGAGTAAACTTTCTAGTGGCGCTTTCAATGAGGTATATAGCATAGACTATACACCTTATGTGGGTATTACTAGTGGACATAGTATATGTGATGTAAGCATAGAGATTATTTCTAATACATGGCATGAATGTATAGATACACCAGGAATTACTAATCAAATTTTTGAAAATACTAGTATAGGCATAGTGCCGACTACTACTCCCACAATTACCGCTAGCAGTACTTCTACTACTACAAATAATATCTCCAGCTCTGTAAATAATACTGTTAGTATCCCAGTGGGAATAAATTATTATGTACCCAATACCAATCTGTATATAAAAGTAGGCGATCTCACAGTCCAGTCGGTCAGAGATAAAAATGTAATGGCTGGTGCTGAATTTGATATGATAGTGAGAGCCTATGATGATAGAGGTGTAGCAATAAAAAATTTAAAATATTATTGGTCTATGGGTGAAGGTGGATACTTTGAAGGTGAAAGTATAAAATATATATATCATGTGCCTGGCACGTATGATTATACTATAGAAGCGGGTGACGACAGATCATATGCTATGTATAGAGGTACTATAATCGCACATGATCCTAAAATATCTTTTGCCTATATAGCTACCACTACCAATCAAATTGTTTTACATAATAGTATGAATACTGAGATAGATGTAGGATCTTTTTTAATAAAAGATATTTTAAATAATAAAACATTCAAAATTGCCCGTAATACTTTTATAAAAGCCAATTCTGATTTAAAATTAAATGGTAAAGCCATGGGTTTCTCAGTGACTAGCTCTGATGGTTTTACTTTACTTGCGACTAATGGACTTATTTTAGCCCAATATATAAAGCCGATTTCGACCTCAACTCAAAGTGTAACGACATCTACACAGGTCTCCCTCCCAGCCCCGTTCTCAAGGGGCGAGGGAGCACTCATTAAAACTATTGTGTATAAACATGAATTTTCTCTTAAAAGATAGAGTAAAAATGTATATACTAAATCTCGGCTACTATGATCAGATTTTTATGCTGACTATTAGGCCTACTTTCTATTTTACTTTCTAAGATTTTGAATTTATTTTTTGTTAAAAGACTTTTTAATTCTTTTTCATCAAAGAGATATACATAGCGTATATCTTTGTGTTGAGCAAAGCCCATAGACATCTCTTTACTATTTTCTCTTTTGTGTACTGTAGATCTGTCGTCATTACTGTCATCACGCAACCACACAGTGATTATAACTTTTGCATTTGGAGAAGACACACGATACACTTCGCTGAGCCAAGCATCTTGATATTTTGGTGGCACATGATGTAGGGTTGCGATAGAGATTACAATATCACAAGAGCCATCATCACAGGGTATGTGTATGCCATCATTTACTTTGAAAGTATAATCTGGGTATTCTCTTTGACATATTTTGATTAGCTCGGCTGAGGGGTCGACACCCAGATAATTCTCTTTGGCAATACTTAAAGTATTTAAGAGTCGACCATTACCACAACCAAGATCCATAATCTTTAAATCTTTAAATAAAAATTTTAATATTATATTATCGACTTCACCCCATACGTATCGCCTAGTACCATGCCAGCCATGGGCAATTTTATTATAGCCTGCTATTGTCTTTTTGATCTGGTCCATGTTTCTATATTAGCATATTTTATGATATAGTAAATAGACGATAATTATGGTAAAAAATATATTCCAAAATCTTAAAACTGAAGGTGATGTCGGAAGGCTAAAGAGAGCAGTGATGCGTGATCCTGTGTATCGTGCTAGTGTGATGCGTATCAGGAAAAATATTAACAATCATGCCGAAGCCCAAGGTGCGATGCCCACCAATCCAGAGATGCTTGGTCTTTATGAAGAGCTAGTAAAAGAAGGCAAAGAGATAGAAAGTGGTGAGGTGAGACAAATACTCAAAAGACTAAAAGTCAGATCTAATAGTGGTGTCGCCGTGGTGTCATTGCTCACAAAGCCTTATACATGTCCCGGTCGCTGCATATATTGCCCTACGGAGAAAAATATGCCCAAAAGCTATCTCTCTCGTGAGCCAGCAGCAGCCAGAGCATTGACGAACAGATTCGATCCATACAAACAGATCATGATGAGGCTACGAGCTCTCACCATGAATGGTCATCCAGTGGACAAGGTAGAGATGATATTCATCGGAGGTACATTTAACTATTATCCTCGTGATTATCAGGAGTGGTTTACCAAAGAGAGCTTCCGAGCTTGCAATAATTGGGGTTTAGAAAAAGATGATGCAGATTTTATAAAAGATGATTACACTTTTTCTCTCTTGGATTTACAAAATATCAACGAGTCTAGAACTGCGCGTATTATTGGACTCTCTATAGAGACGCGCCCAGACTATGTGAATGCTCTCGAGCTCAAATGGCTACGCTATCTAGGTGTGACCAAAGTAGAGATCGGGGTGCAACATCTTGATGATGGAGTATTAGAGTTTAATAAAGAGAGATGACAGAGGAGAGTATAGCACTCTCTAGTGAGATCTTACGTGATTATGGATTTAAAATCGTATATCACATGATGCCAAATCTACCGGGTAGTGATAGAGACAAAGATATCAAGTCTTTCAAGGATCTTTATAGTGGCCTCTATCATCATCCAGACATGATGAAAGTGTATCCTTGTATGACGGTGCGAGGCAGTATGCTGTATAAATTATACACACAGAGAAAGATTGATTACGAGCCGTATACTGATAATCAGCTCATCGATGTACTCGCCGAGTGTGAGAGGGAAATTAAGCCGTATACTAGACTCATCAGAGTGATACGCGATATACCAGCTGACTATATCATAGCAGGCAGTAGAAAAAGTAATTTACGTGAGCTGGTGGATACTTATCAAAAAGCGCGTGGTATGCAACAAATAGATATCAGGGCTAGAGAGATACGTGATGCTGAGATAGATGTAGCTGACTATGAGCTTACCGAAACTGTGTATGAGACCGCACACGGTATGGAATACTTTTTGCAATTTGAAAATAAAAGTCAAAATAAATTAGCAGGGTTTTTAAGGCTTAGACTTCCAAAGACTGGACTTCAAATGCAAGGCCCATCTCTAACCCCTCTCCACAATGAGAGAGGGACAAGCTTAGAAACTTATAAAAATTGGGGACTAGATCAATGGTTAGAGAAAAGTAAAGAGGAGCTAAGTCAAATCAAATCTCTGGAGACTATAGATGACACATTAGCAGGTGCGGCTCTAGTGCGTGAGTTACATGTATATGGCACGACAAAGAGAGTGGGTGAGGGGGGCACACAGAGCCAGCACACAGGCATGGGTAAGAGATTGCTGGCAAGAGCCGAAGAGATAGTGAGAGAGTATGACTTCAAAAAGGTGGCTATCATCTCGGGCGTAGGCGTGCGTGATTACTATCGTAAACGCGGCTACACCCTCGAAAGTACATATATGGTGAAGGAGATTTAAATTTTTATAATTTATAGGCTTTCACTGTCTCTGCTACCATATGCTCGACAGAGAATCGATCGTCTAGCCATTCGTGATAATCGATCAAAGTCTCCATCTTCCAATTTTTTAGTATTTTTATTAGTTCATAATCATCATTATATAAAGTCAATGCGGCACCTTTAATCTCTGCTACACCACCCACATCTCTCGCTATCACTGGTAGTCCAGCGGCGAGTGCCTCGGGTACAGTGTAGGCGAAGCCCTCTTTACGACTAGGCATGAGAAAGATGTCATACTGGTTTAGTGTATGAGCTGCGTCCATCACATGGCCATGTAAAGTGACCTTATTATGACCTGCTTTATTTTGTACAATGATCAACTTTTCGAGATGAGCACGCCACTGACCTTCACCGATGATGTGATAATGTATGTGCTCTAGTTCATTGAGATAGCGTATTACTGTGTCATGTCCTTTGTTTTTGTGCAGTTCACCTATGCTTACCAGATTGATCTTGCCATAATGTGGCGAGTTTATAGTCTTTTTGAGTTTTGGTAATTTGATATTTTGATTTAATGGTATACCATTATAAATTACTTTTAATTTTTTTCTAAAAATATATTGTATTAAAGAATTGTTAGTTAATGACTTTTTTGTCGACTCTGACACACAGATAGTAGTATCGGCTAGAGCCACAGTAAATAATATTATATATTGGGTGATTTTTTTAACTATAAATGGACGATGCTCGTCGTGATACCAGCCATGACCAGTAAAAATAATTTTAATTTTTTTTAAATTAAACAAATTATAAATCCTAGTAGTTAATGCTATCATGATAGATATCTTACTGCTATGTACATGCACTATGCTTGGCCTTTCATTTTTTAAAATTTTATAAATTTCAAAAAGCTGGAAAAAGCTTTTTATAAAATTAAAGTTGTTTACTATATTTATACGATCTGTGGCTACTCCATTGGTCTGTAGTTTTTCAAAAAGTAAATCATTTTTACCAGAAATACCAGCATAAACTTTCACTTGATAATTATTTAAAATTAGAGGAGAAGTGGCCAGATCATAGACATGACGTTGAGCACCACCCCAATTTGACTTTGTGATAAAATATAGTATTTTAGACATAAACTTGTTTATATATGGATTTAATTATATAATAGAAAGCATATTAATAAAAGAAAGATATAAGACTGATATATGAATCAATTCCTAAAAGGTGTGATCTGGGTATGTATAGGTATAGTGCCATTTCTGGCTTGGTTGGTGGCGGATAGTTTGTTTTTCCCTTTTATCACAGGTAAAAATTTCTTGTTTAGAGTTTTGGTAGAAATAGCCTTTGCTTCTTGGCTTATACTAGCTTTACGTGATGCAAGTTATAGGTTAAAACATTCATTGATGACTTATGTATATTTAGGTTTTATGATTGTGATTGGTATCGCTGATTATCTAGGTGTAGATGGATATACCAGCTTCTGGAGTAATTATGAAAGAATGGAAGGCTATATCACACATATACACTTGTTTGCTTACTTTATAGTTTTGTTTGCTTTTTTGAAAGGTGAGAAGTCTTGGACTCGTCTTATGGGACTCTTTGTCGCAGCAAATGTGCCGGTACTCATCGAGGGCTTTATGCAGTTGCTAGGACGTCCTGAGTTTATTTTTCATAAAATCTCTCCCACTTTACAGGATACATTTCATACTGTATATAGCGTACATATGAGTGACTCTTTACGTCTCGACTCATCTCTCGGTAATGCCGCCTATTATGGTATATACACTTTATTTAACTTTATATTCGCTTTAGTTTTGATAGTAAAAGCAGAAAATTTGACCAAAGGTAAATCTCTAACAGAGAAAATAAAATATAATTTTAGAGGTGGGTTAGGACTTTTGACTTTGGTGGCAGCATCACTATTGGTACTGTCTAGTGTATACGCGAGCTATAAAGGCAATGTAACTTTGGGGCCAGTGCTAGACATCTTGGGTATTATAAGCCTATTGACAGCTGTGTATTATTTTGCTAAAAATTATAATAATGGTCAAATTGGTAGGGGAGTGTTAGTTCTTATTGCGATTATGAATTTAATACAGTTGTACTATACTCAGACTCGTGGATCGTATTTAGGGTTGGTTGGTGGGGTGATAGTAGCTGTACTTTTTTATACCATTGCCAAATTAAAAAAGAAAATAAACAAGAAGGTAGATAGTAATATGATGGCTGGTCTCACATTGGGATTATCGGTGATAGCAATAGTAGCTATAGTATACGGAGCTTTATACAGTGGTGCTAGCTATATAGCTGCAAATAAAGATAGTAGCTTGGTGCAGAACAATGTGTTCCTTAAGCGTCTAGCAACTATCAACATTATCAATCCCGTAACTGGATTCAAATTGGTTCAAGATGAAAGTTTGACCTATGAGGATCTAAATAAATATTTTGGTGATATCACTATTGTATCTCGTTTCTTAAATGCTAAGATCGCAGTACAGGGCTGGCATGACAGGCCTTGGTTTGGTTTTGGTCAAGAGAATTATAAAAATGTTTTTGACAAATACTTTGATCCTCGCATGTATTCACAAGAAGCTTGGTTTGATCGCACACATGATGTGTTCTTTGATTGGCTAGTGGCCGGTGGAGCTCTTGGACTTGGATTTTATTTGGCTCTTTATCTTACTCCTTATTATATTATGTGGATAGGTAGAGGTAGAGATCAGTTCCACTTGATAGAAAAGTCAGCCATTTCAGGACTTTTGGTTGGGTATTTTATACATAACATTTTTGTGTTTGATAATTTGATCTCATATATATTATTCTTTATGATTTTAGCTTATGTCGCAGCCAAAGGTAGCGTCTTACAAGATACCATAGTAAAAGCTAATGATATCAATACGATCTTTTGGAAAAAATTAAAAGTTACAGAAAAAATAGAAATAGCCTTATCTGGTATTATCATCATTGTTATGTGTATTATGCTCTATCTAGTAAATTGGTTACCATATTCAAGTAATAAAAGTATATCTCTAGGACTACAATATAAACAGATGATACAGTACTATATGCAGAATAATGCCAATCCTAAAAATTTCTTTGATGAAGCTCAAAAGACTTTTAGTTTTGCATTAAATAATAATAATTTTGGCAAACAAGAGGCTCTCGAGCAATATCTCACTACTTCTTCTGATTTATTTGTAACTCAAGGTGGAGATAAAGCTGCTCAGACTGAGATCAATAATGCAAAACTAATCCTAGCCAATGATGCTTTTTCTCGTATGGATAACTATGTAGCTTCTACCACCCTTACTGCCAGGTCACTCACTATATATGCAGGCGCCTTAGCCCAGCTACATCTCTATGACAAAGCTCTGACTATTATAGATAAGGCTTTAGTAGAAACACCAAAAAAGCAAATATTACTCAACTTCCGCACACAACTTTTAAATGCTTCTAATCGTAAAGATGAAGCTTATCAAAATGCTAAGAAGTCATATCTATTAGATACATCATTCAAAACTTCCGAAGATTTATATTATCAAATTGCAGCCGAAAGTAAAAATGGTAAAGACTTTGAGTTAACTATCAAGAAAATTAAAAAAGTAGCAGTGTTACCTTATGATGAAAAGTATATAGCTGTATATGTACAAAGCAAAATGTATGATGAAGCCAAAGCGATGATTGCTAACCAGAGAAAGGTGGCAACTAGCACTACAGATATAGCTAGACTTAAACAAATAGAAATAGAAATGTATAAAAGTATGAGTGCTAAATAATTATAAGTCTGATATGCTCCAATTACCATTTGCTCTGATCTCGGTCAGGGCTTTTGGTTTTTTGTTATAAGCTGCAACCCCTATCATTACAGAGTTGTCGGTAGATAGGCCTTTACCAGGATAATACATATCTACATTTTCATCTTTGGTTAAAATTGATAATTGGCTTTTGATGTGATTATTAGCGCTCACACCTCCACCAACTACCAAAGATTTGGCATTGTATTCAAAAATAGCGTTCTCACACTTTTTGATTATTACATCTGTGACGGCATTTTCAAATTCTAAAGCTAGTTCTAGTCTCACCTGATTATCTATATCGTCTAGCTTTTTGACTATTGTCGCTACGGCAGTTTTGAGCCCACTAAAAGAGAAATTTAAGTCCCCAGAGTGTAACATGGGTCTAGGTAGTCTAAACTCATCACGTACCATGATTTGAGCTTTACGGGCATACTCAGCTAGCTTGGATATTTCTGGTCCACCAGGATATGGTAGTCCCAGCATACGCGCCACTTTATCAAAGGCTTCACCAATAGCGTCATCATGAGTCTCCCCCACTATTTCGTATTTCCCGATCTCAGTAAATCTGACTATCTCTGTATGTCCTCCTGATATGAGGAGTGCCAAACATGGAGCTTTTGGTTTTGATAGAGTATAGCTTTTCTCACCACCTCTTTGTTCTAGTAGACTAGACAGGACATGACCCTCCATATGGTTGATGGGTATCAGAGGTATATCCCAGCCCAGTGATAGAGCTTTTGCAAAGTTTACACCCATCCATAATGCAGGCGGTAATCCAGGCCCAGCCGTGACAGCTATAGCATCTATTTTAGGGACATTTATGATTTCTAGCATATCTAGTATATTGTTTGCTAGATCAGGCTCTTTGGTGAGAGTCTCTAAAATCTCAGTCTGTATACTCTCTTCTAGTGGGTTAAACTTTTCGTTGTAAAGCTTGGCCTCTTTGAGAGCTTTGACTAGAAGTATGGGTAAAGATTTGGCGTGCTCACGCTTTGCTAGATCAGGGTATACACCACCGTATTCTTTGTGTAATTCTATTTGACTATTTAGCTCATCAGCCAAAATGCTAAAGTCGGTACTATCTTTGTTGTCTCTTATATCCAAAATGGATATACCAGTCTCATCACAACTGGTCTCTATACTTAGTATTTTCATACTTATAATATAGCATATTTTAAAGAAATAGGGTATAGTGATATATATGAAAATAATTTTAGTCTCTATCGGTCGAGCAGATGAGCTAGCATACAAAGCTTTGATACAAGATTATACCTCGCGTATAAGTCATTATGTTGATGTATCTTGGTTAGTGTCAGACAAAGAAGAAATTATCTTAAAGCAAATCAAAAAAGAGGATTATGTGATACTTTTAGACGAAAGAGGTACGAAGCTGAGCTCTACAGATCTAGCGACTAAGTTAGAAAGTATACAAAATCAATCTTATAAAAAATTATTTTTTATAATTGGTGGCGCCTTTGGCGCCACCAAAGAGTTAATAGATAGAGCAGACTACACTCTTTCGTTTTCTCAATGCGTGTTCCCACACATGCTGATGCGTATATTACTGACAGAGCAAATCTATCGCGCCTTCACCATCATCAAAGGCGAGAAGTATCATCATGAGTAATCATCAATTTATTTTCTTAATTTGTTTATCTTGAGCTTTGTTTAATAATAACAGTGCAGATACAGCCCCAATAAGTGCACAAAACATGTCCCATTGTGTGTCCCACACATCCCCTTGAGTGCCGAGGAATGAGTCCGAGGCAGTCCCGATAAACATGGCTATAGCAGCCTCAAATATTTCATAGTAAGCGCTAAATGCTAAACAGGTAGACACGATAAGTATAAACATCCATCTACGATTAGCAATTATATTATTCCTTATAAAAATTTCTCGTAAGAGCATGGCTGGAACAAAGCCTTGCGCGAGGTGACCCAACCTATCATAGTTATTGCGCGCTAGATCTAACATGTCTTTTGCCCAGTTACCAGCAGGCACTAGAGCATAAGTGTAATGTCCACCCATCATAAGTATGATGGCGTGTATAAAAAGCAAAGAGTAAGTCAAATCGGTAAGTCTAAATCTGTTATAAGTTTTATATATAAAATATGAGCCTATGATGACAGGGAATATCTCCAGGAACCATGTAAAGTAATCATGAGGATTGATTGCTGACCAAACAAAAGTTATGGCAGTTAATGTAAATAATATTTTTAATAAAGCATTCATGTGGGCGATAGAGGAGTCGAACCTCTGACATCCACAACGTCAATGTGGCGCTCTACCAACTGAGCTAATCGCCCTATTTGTAAGGGTATTTATATTATATCACACTTTTTTATTTATCATACTTGCTTTATTTAAAATATATGTTATAATTTATTAGACCAACCAAAGGCACCCGCCAACCATCAATACTGGATAGGAGCTCACCGTGTCAAATCAAATGTCTTTATTCTCAGATCAGGCGCCTGTTCAGCAAACACAGCCACGACCGCTGAATTCTGAAGCGGTTATGGCCAATATCGAGTGTGCCGATAGAGTTCCACCAAGCATAGCCGAGCTGATGCGGTGGCATGATGTCATCGGTGGCATGTACCGCCTAAGGAATTTCCAAGCCGGCGAAGCCGTCTCCGTCCAGTTTGTAGCAGGAGAGTGGAGGTTTGTGGTGGGACCTGATGACCCTAGCAAAGCTCAGGGGCATTGATTGCCCACAATTCGAAATCAAGACCGCAGGTTGGTGCCTGCGGTTTTTTAATTGTAGAGATAGTATCCTAATCTTTTATTTTGTTTGCGATCGCCATCATGGCGAGGAATGTGATTATACCCATAGCAGGGATGGTAAATAGTCCCCAAACTAGCACACCACTATTGCTGGTGCATGACGGTATCAGAGGATTGGTGTCGCAAGGCATAGTCAAAATATTTTTAAGTACGTATATATTGAAATGGAAATAGTAGTGATAGATAGTAACGATGAGGCCAAGAGCGGAGAGTAGAGAGATGACTTTACTTATATTTGTAATTTTATATTTGAGTGCGAGTAAAGTGATAGGGAAAATAGGAAAAAGTGCGATACGACTCCACCAGCACATAGTACAAGGCGGTGTATGATATACCCACTCATACACTAGCGCCCCTACTATAGATCCCCCAGATATCAAAGCTATAAGCCATAGATAAAATTTATAATGGAAGAGATGAATGGGTTTTGTATTCAAAAAAATAGCAAAAGCTAATAAAGCCAAAGCTCCGATTGTTAATAGCAGAGAGTATGTTTGTATGGTCATATATGTTATAATTGTAACATATAAAGTATATTTTATGAAAGCTTTTGTTATAAATTTAAAAAAAGATCAAGATAGAAGAGCTTTTATGGAAAAGCAATTAAATGATCTGGAGATAGAGCATGAGTTTATAGAAGCTTATTATGCTAAAGAAAAAATAGAAGCAGAAATATCTAAAATATATGACAGTTCAAAGTCTAAAAATATAAATGGGAATGATCTCAGTCTCCCTGAGATAGGTTGTGCTTACTCTCATACTTTAGTTTATCAAAAGATAGTAGATCAAAATTTATCATATGCTCTCATACTAGAAGATGATGTAAAAATAGATAAAAGATTATTAAAAGTTATAGATTTGGTAAAAAATAAACATGAAGAAAATGATAAATCAGATTTTGATTGGTTGCAAATAGATTATATACAGCCAGGAATATTTTTCTGGAAGCATTGGTGTAGTCTTTCTATTAAAGAAATAAAAAATAACCCGTCATCTATATTTTATATTTTACTTAAATTTATTTATGTAAGCGTATTGTCTGTATACGAAGGAATAAGAAATACTTTTTATAATTTCTCAAAAATCCTTGTTATCGTTAGTTTTTATCGACCTTTGTATTTAGCTTCCGCGTATATAGTCACGAGTGATGGAGCAGCCAAACTTCTAAAAATAAATACACCGGTGATATTGACGGCAGATAGACTACCCAATTTTGTCAGGCCTTCTTTTGTCATGAAAGCTATCTCACCGCTCATCACAGAGCAACAGAGAGAAATATTTGCTTCTAATATAGAAAATATAAACTTAAATAATCATGAGTAAATATTTTGTAAAAATAAAAAGAGTTATCAATCTATCTTATAGAACCATTAGATACATAGGTAGGCATTTGTTTATCAGACCTATATATTTATATAATTATATGTCTAAGTATTTTGATAATGATTATATAGAGCCACTTAAATTTTATAATAATGATGATTTGAAAGAATTACTAAAATACAAGTCAGTGATTAGACTTGGAGATGGAGAATTACACATGCATAATGGTGGCGATATAGCCTGTTATCAAAAATATAACAAAAGACTATCTATTTTTTATAAAAATATAATAAGAGAGTATAGTGATAATTCTCCTTACATATTAGGCATACCGACTTTTGCACATCAAAGCAATAGAATACTGAGAGAGAAAAATCTGATCAACTGTTGGATGCCACTCAAGGCCACCATCAGGACATATTTCAATAGATACGCTCACTATGCTGATGCTCATGCATTTTATCGTGAGGGTGGTTTTGACCTTGTGTTACGGCCTATTTTAGAAAGTCATAAAATAATTATGATTACTGGAGAGCATAATATAAGGATGTTAGAAAGTGAAAAAGTAAATATACATGATAAACTAAATATACATTTTATATCTACGCCAGAGTTCGAATCTTTTGATAAATTTGATGAAATAATAAAAAACTTTAAATCTTTTGTTAATGGTTTAGGGTTTGATATACATAAAAGTCTAGATGTAGAGAGCTTTAATAAAGCTTATAGAGTGTTAGTTAGTACAGGTCCGGCCAGTAAAGCCGTAGTGCATGATTTATCAAAGTATGGTTTTATTTGCTATGATATAGGTAAAGGAGTGGAGACTATGTATCAAGAAAATAAAGTGAAATATATGATTGGCTAATATGAAAAATATACTCTTTATACAACCAACTATTACCCATAGAGCAGGTATAGATATAGCGATTATGCCCATTATTAAATCTCTTTCAGAGAGAGATTATAAAGTATATACGCTGTCTATATATGAAAAGTATAAAGACATAGAAAGTGTGAATAATGGAGCTATAAACTTTACCATAGGTGAAGATTTAAATAAAATAAATAGTAAATATAAAATTATAAATTATTGTAATAAGTTTTATAAAATGTTTAATAGATCTTATTTTATTTATAAAGTTGTACAAGAAAATAATATAGATTTTGTGATATCTTCTGGTGATGGTATTATAATTTCCACATTTTTAGCTGGTTTTGTTATGCGACGCAAGTTAAAAATGTATGCATATATACATGAAAATTTAAAGAATATAAATAGTATAAATCGTTTTATATTAAAGTATATTTTGACTAGGTTTCATAAAGTAGTTTCAGTTTCAGATGGATTAAATGAAAGTATGATCAATATCAAATATCGTGATAAATTTATAGTTATAGAAAATTGTTTAGACTATAAAAATATTAAGATAAATAAAAGTTTAAATATCAAAAAAGAAAAGAAAATATTTCTAGCTATTGGTAGACTGGAAGATATTAAGGGTTATTATTATTTAATAATGGCTTTTAGCCAAGCTGTATTAGAAATGGATTCATCTAATCTAAAAGAAAATATAGAATTACAGATCTTGGGAGAAGGTAATGAAAGAAATAACCTAGAACAGTTGATCAAAGAGTTAAAAATGCAAGATCATGTCAAGTTGATGGGTCAAAAAGATAATGTATTTGAATATTTAGAGAATGCTTATGCTTTTGTGAATTGTTCTAAAACAGAAACTTTTGGTATTTCACTCTTAGAAGCTATGTATATGCAAGTGCCGGTCATTATTAACAATTGTGATTTTGGACCTAGAGAAATATGCGGCACAGGTATCCAGCCTCATATATTTGCATATGGTATTTTGTGTGACAAAGAGAATGTAAATAGTTTGAAGCAAGCCATATTAAATATGTGTAGAGATAATTTGTATAAGAATTTAAATCTAGAAAAAGAAAAGGAGAGAGCAGAGTATTATGCAATAGAAAATATAATAAATAAGTGGCTAAAAATACTTGCTCTTTAGCACTCCGATAGTGCGATATACCATATAAACAAAGAATTTAAAGTTTAATTTTTCTTTCCAAAGATCCCAAGTATTATTTTTATATTTACTTTTTAATATACCTGTAAGTCCACCGATGTTGTAGCCGTCGGTAATAGTAGTGTTTAAATTTTTATATAAAAATTTATCAGGTAATTGCAAGAAGAAATAAAATTCTTCACCTTGTTTTGTGTTCTTTGCAAAGTGGGCTCTTTTAGCGATGTTACTTTTGATTATATGTGTAGCATCACCGCTAAATTTTTTAAATACCATATAGTCAAAAAAATAGCTCACATAATTTTTGTTTGTACCATTGTGGGTTAGAGATTTGCCGTTTGCATATGTGCGATTGGTTACGAGCCAGTTGATCCCACTTAGTTCCTTTTTGGTGAGCACATGATATATGTGTAGGAGGGCATCAGGGGCGAACCAGTCATCATCATCGAGTAGTATCACATAGTCGCCTGTCACCATCTTTAGAGCTATGTTGCGACTGTGATTTACTCCTTGATTTATAAAGTTTTTTGAATATTTTATTTTATAAAAAGGATTGGTGGTTGCTTCTTCTATATATGCTTTTATCAAAGTATTTTCTACTTCTGCGTAATCAAATAGAGGTGAGTCATTGATGATAATATGCTCTACAAAAAAGTCTGAAGAAGTGAAATTGCTAATAGACAAAATGTTATTAGCTAGCTCTTTGGGTCTGTTATGTGTGGGGGTGATGATAGAAAATTTCATATGTTATTTTTATAAAACTTCTTTTTTAAATATAAACGCAAATCTGCATCTATGACCCCTATGTACAGACTTAGAGTTATCATTACTATTGCTGCTAATAGTGTGTATATATTGAATACACCTAGACCAGAGTAAGGAGAAATAAGTATACTAGCTACTCTCTGATGTAAAAGATATAAAGGGTAAGTGGCAAGACCTACCACCTTTAAAACTTTTAATATAGGCTTTAAATTAATATTTTTAGCAATTTTATTTATAAGTATAGAACAGAGTACCGCTATTATAAATAATATAAAAATATAATCCATAATGTGCAAAGCGAGAGGGTTAAAAATATTAAATTGATTGGTCACAGTGTGTGTAATAGCATATTCATTAAGTTTAACACTATTGAAATGTATTAAATATACAGAAAATAACATAAAAGTAGCAGGTAAAAAATATCTCATAAAATAGTTTTTATAAGAGTTTGTATTTGCTAAAAGCAATGCAAAACAAGCTCCAAACGTAAAATAGCTAGAATATCTGACCAGTAATAGCTTACTAATTAGTAGCTCATGAAAGCCAAAATAGAAAGCTAAAAATGTGTATAAAAGCCAAGCACCGAAAAAGTAGATCAAATTTTTCTTTCCTATTGTATAAGCGAATAGACCAATATATAAGTAAAAGAATATTTCTATAGTGAGAGTCCAGTAAGAACCGTCTATCATGTTAGCTGTTTGTCCATTGTTAATAATAAATAAGTTTAATAAATATTTATAGAATGGTAAGGGCGCATCTATATATCCTAGTTGATTGTAAATAATAGATAAGGCGTAAGTGATGGTGCACAGTATCCAAAATAAGGGGTATAATCGCACAAAGCGTGACCAAGCATAATCACGCCAATTGTCTTTGATGCTGTTGTATATTACAAAGCCACTAATGAGGAAAAATAATTCCACACCCAGATATCCATGACCTATCCATAGACCATAGCCAGACTCGGTATTTTTGAAACTACTAGCAAAATAATGTAAAGTCATCACCGACACAGCTGCCAAGAAGCGGAGTAGATCCAGGAGACTATAATAGGTAGACTCTCTTTTGTCAGCTATAAATTTCATAGATGTTGATCTCTCCTTCTTTAAATTTTTTGTAGATAGTGATTTTAGAAATTATAAAAAGTAAAATGATAAAAATCTTCTTTATTATTTTAGATTCTTTGATGCGAGCTGACCACACATTCCGATTTTGATGTGTGTGTATAATTTTAAAGTTATTCATACTCAGATTAAGCTTGAAAATATGAGGGAAAAGGGGGTGTATATGACCAGTACCATCGAGCTCAACAGGTCCAAAATATTCTAAATACCCAGTTAGCAGATAGCGCCACCGAGAAAATGAACTGCTCACATTGGGGCTGGTGATGAGTATAGACCCTTTATAACTAAGTATATTTTTGATCTCACGCATGAGGAGAAATTGATTTTCGAGATGCTCTATGACTTCGATAGCGATAATCAAATCATATTTGCGATTGCCATTTTGGCTCAATAGCTTACCAGACCAAGGTAAATTTAAATCATAAGAGTATAATCTAGTACCTCGTACTTTATAATACTCTGGTATATACTCTATGGCATCTATATTTTTGAAACCATCGTCAAGTAATCTTTTATCAAAATATCCTGACCCAGCACCCAGTATTAGCACTTGCATACTTTTGCCTTTGGCATGCTGGCTGGCTATGTGATTTACAATCTCGAAACATCGATCGTGAGTGAGTGGTGCAGCATAAGCCTCTAGATCTTTACTATGGGCAGGCTGTCTTTCTATAGATTTTTTGTCTACATGATATTGATTTTGTAAATCTCGTAGATTTTTGGACATAATGCTGAGTATTAATGTGTGTATATTATACCATAAAAATATAGGTATATGCTAGGATAAAATGATATTTGTTGATATAATAGTGAGTATGGAAATAAAAGAGAATGACAAAATAGTGCTCGGCATACATTATGGTCATGATGCGACAGTGTGTCTCTTGATAAATGGTGTGATAGTGGAGGCAATGAGTGAAGAAAGGCTAAGTCGTCAAAAGAAACATATGGGTTTCCCTCACTTATCTTTAGCATATCTTAAAGATAAATATTTACTAGAAAAGTTAACAAATATCAAAATAGTAGTTGTGGGTGACTTAAAATTTGTATCAGATACAATTTTTAAAAATAAAGAAGATAATTTAAATATAAAGAAAGCCATGATTGGCACTCGTCACTATTTGCGATCTATAGGCATGCGTTTCTCTATCGTTGGATTTTTATTTTCTGCCAGAGACAGATTATTGAATCTATTTCTTTCTAAAAGAAATAGTAAAGAGAAGATTTTAATTTATTTAGAAAAACAGCTCTCTTTTTTAAATATCCAAAGAGAAGATTTTATTTTTATTGATCACCATCTAGCTCATGCATACGCCGCTATACCTTTTATGTCTGATCATAGAGAGAGGCTGATCTTTACCGCAGATGGAGCGGGGGATGATGTGTGTCACACTATCAATAGATACAAAGATGGCCAAATGGAAGTACTGTCTAGTACCAACATGCAGTATTCACTCGGGTTACTTTATTCTGGTGTAGTAGATTTGCTGGGTATGACTCGTAATGAACACGAATTCAAGGTGATGGGCCTAGCTCCATATGCCAAGGCTAGTAGTGGTGAAAAAGTATATCAAAAAATGAAGAAGCTGGTTTGGTTTAATCATCATACTATGACTTTTGAATCTTCTTTTTTTTTACCTAGATCCACGGAGTATATGATAGCAAATGAATACTTTAAATATAGATTTGACTCACTTGCTTATGGTGTACAAAAATTAACAGAAGAGCTTTTAAAAGAAATGGTATCATCTACTATTAATAAATACAGTATCAATGATATTGCTATCGGTGGTGGTGTGTTTATGAATGTAAAGGCTAATCAACATGTGCTAGTGCTCAAAGAGGTAAACAGTCTAGTATCTACTCCATCGTGTGGAGATGAGTCTCTTGCTATCGGTGCGGCGGTATATGGATATATTAAAAGTTACGATTATAAAGATATAAAACAAGCTTCAAATATATATTGGGGTAGCGAGTATGATAATAAAGAGATAGAGATAACAATTAATAATTATAAATTTGAAAGTAAAATTACTTTTAAATTTTGTGATGTGAAAAATAAAAGCATAGAAAAAGAAGTGGCCGAGCTACTATCTCAAAATCAAGTAGTGGGTAGATTCTCGGGGCGCGCAGAGTGGGGAGCGAGAGCTCTTGGCAATAGGTCTATATTGGCCAATCCATCGAGTAGAGATAATGTAAAGCTGATCAATGAAATGATCAAGAATAGAGATTTCTGGATGCCGTTTGCAACTAGCCTGAAGGAGGAGAGAGTCAAAGACTATTTACTCTGGCCACAAAGCTCTCTTTTAAAAAACAAAGATTTATACGCTCCATATATGTCTATAACTTTTGAGACCACGGAGCTAGCTCATATGGATCTACCTGCCGCATTGCATCCATATGATCACACATCGAGACCACAAATAGTATCAAAAAAATCAAATGAAAAGTATTGGAATTTGATAGATGAGTTTGAAAAGCTAACAGCCAAAGATAGTAGAAGTGGTATAGGGGGTGTACTTAATACCAGTTTCAATTTACACGGTGAGCCTAATGTAGAGACACCCTTTGATGCATTACGTACCTTTGATCTTTCTGGTATGAAATACTTGGCTATTGGTGATTACTTAGTTAGTAAAATATAAATAATATGATTATATAAATATGCTAAAAAATACTTTAATAAAGTTTAAAAATAAAATAAAATTAAAAAATAAAAAGTCTTATGATCAGATCAGATCTAGTATTTTTCCTTTATATATCAAAATTAGAAATAAAAATGTATCAAAATTTAAAAGTAAATATATTAAAGAAATAGAATTTGAAAATATTAAATATAAATTAGTCTTGAATTCTGACAATGGTTTCGTCGATCAAGAAATATTTTGGAAAGGTGTATATGAAGAGGAGGTGATGTCTGTCCTGAAAGAGCAAATAGACCTGCTTCTAAATAAAGATAAGATAGATGGTAAAGAAGTTGTTTTTTTGGATATTGGTTGTAACATAGGTCAAGAGCTAATTTTTGCTACAGCTATAGATCAGAATAGAGTAAAGGCTATCGGCTTTGAACCTTTATCATATCTCTGCAGACAGATAGAGGAAAGCATAAAAATAAATAATTTTAAAAATGCCAAAGTTTATAATTTAGCGTTAGGAGATCAAGATAAAGAGCTTTTGATCAATATACCAGAGATAAATATAGGCGGCTCATCCATAGTGAGGGATGAGTCTAATACGGAAGGTGGTATTAGGAGAGAGACTATAATAGTAAGAAATGCTGGTCAATTTATACTAGAAAATAAAATAGAGAATATAAAAATTATTAAAATAGACGTGGAGGGGTATGAATACGAAGTGCTGTCAGGCTTGCATGAGGGAGGCATATTAAATAGGGATAGACCGATAATAATTTTGGAGTACTCACCCTTTTTCTATAAAGGTATGTACTTTGATAGAGGAGAAAAAATATTGACGCTTATTAAGGATTTAAATTATGAGATGAATATTATAGATGGCAGTCTAGACGCTGATCAAGCTAATATACTGCTCACATCCAAAATATAATTGATTAGAGTAGCACTATATCTTTTTCTTTCTTGTACTTTCTTTCTATTCTATATGCTAGCAAGAGCGACATGACAGAAACTGTAATATAAGTAAG
>JAYVSD010000100.1:0-3278 GCA_043775745.1 bacterium
ATTAAAAGCTTTTAATTATAAGGCTATATTTTTTATCTATACCAAGAGTGTGGGTGTATACAGGATATCCATGACTTGGGATGATGTATTAGAATTAAAACAAAATGGTATGCTTATTGGTGGCCATACCTACTCTCACGCCAAACTAAATCAAATTACAGACTCAAAAGATCTAGATTATGAAATAGCAGATAGTAAAAATGACATGGAAAATCATCTCGGGGAGAGTATAGAATATTTTGCTTATCCTTATGGACTTTATAACAAAAAAGTGATAGACAAAGTCAAAAAGTCTGGCTATAAAGCAGCACTTGCCGACACTGCCGGTACCGACAATATAGTACATAGACTATATGCTTTGAATAGACACAATATGGGTAATAACTTTGAGATATTTAAAAAAACTTTACCTTCTATAAGCATCGCTACTAGCACTAAATTAAAATAACTACTCTACTCTTCTTATTTTCTTTATATATTTTAAGCTAAATAGTAGCACTATCACAACGATTATAAATAAAGAATAATTTATACTTAAGATTGCATTGATATAGTAAGCGGTCATCGCGAATATGGCGGCGAGTATGCCACCCATCGGTCCAGTATTGGTAAAAAGGGCTATCATATCATTGTCAGATTTGTTAACCTTTTTATAAAAGTAAGAGCTAACTGCGGTCTCTACCAAACTAGACCCCATGCGTCCAAAGAGCAATAGCACTCCCCACATCATCACTATCTGAGTATACAGATGATGATTGATATTATCAACTTGTGATTGATTACCAACGCTCAATACACTGTTAAGATTAAAATTATTTATATTTTGATAATGTGTTATAGCTTCCAAACTAATAATATTGGTATACCAAGTCATAAGTGGTATAAATAATAAAGAGATAATCATAATAGAAACACCTAACAAAATAAGACTTTTTTCATTATGTTTTTGATCTGTGAGATGTCCAATAGTAAAAGGTAAAAAAACAAAAGGCAATAATGCTATAGGCATGATGATACCTATATAATCGGACATATTGACAAAAGTGTAGTCTTTCATATAGATCACAAAATAATATATCATCACCGCCACATAAGTGTTAAGCATCAAATTGGCGATGAACACACCTTTGAGATCCCTGTTACGATACAGACTACCTATCACTTTCCACATATGTCCCCCAGCATATATTGGCTCTCTGACATATTCAAAATAATGTCTACATAAGTAGAGCATACTCAACAAAATAACAGTACTAGCCAAATAAAGACTACCATATGTAGTATTGAAATGATTAAAAATATGACTCAATCCTATATCCATGTTGATAAAAATCTTTGATAAAAATAAACCAGAAATTAAAGATATAGCAGTAACGGTGATAGCTGTACCACGTATCATGCCCACGTCATGATGTTCTGTCCACTCTTCTATATACAGATTTAAAGATACAGCTAGCAGTGCATTGAATATAATATTCAATATAGCATAACAAGTTATAATATATACATTATAACTAAAAGCTAACATACAAAGAGAAAAAGCATTCAAAGCTAATAATGTAGAAGTAGTTTTGAAATTGTGATATCTATTTATCACTTTATTATAAATATTTAAAACATAAAGTGTTAGCGCTGATGCTATTAGATATAGTATGCCTATATACTTTTCTGATAGAAATATTTTTAAAAAATCAGAAAAGCTATATATGGTCAAAGATAATTGTAAACCATAAAGAAAAGTCATCACAAATCCGATCAACAATAATTTCTTTGTGCGTGTGTCATGAGGCATATTTTGATTATAACATATTATCCTAACAACGCTTTCACTCTTTCCTCTATTGGTGGGTGAGTCATGAAAAGTCTCTGCCAAAAGCTCTGTCTCACCTGTAATCCAAAAGGATTTGATATATATAGATGTGCTGTCGCACTACTAGCATGCGCAAGTGGCATGTTAAACGACCCTAGCTTTTGCAAAGCCATCGCTAAGCCATCTCTATTTCCAGAAAGTAAAGCTCCACTAGCATCAGCCATGAATTCTCTTTTCTGAGAAATGCTCGCCTGCACTATCATTGAAGCGATAGGTAGGAGTAAAGCTGCTACTACAGAGATACCTACCATAAATATAGAATCTTTACTGTCCTCCTTATCCGATACTCTGCCAGAAAGAGATGTGCTAATAATAAAATTAGCAATCATAGAAAAGATGCCGGACATGATGACGACTGCGCTCATGAGAAGTATATCACGATTCTTGATGTGTGATAACTCATGAGCAATCACACCTGTGAGCTCATCACTATTCATCATCGCCAATAGTCCAGTGGTGATAGCGACTGCTGCATGAGTATCGTCACGACCAGTAGCAAAAGCATTTGGTGAGGCATCATGTATGATGTATAGACGAGGCATAGGCATTTGGGCTTTATCTGTAAGAGTTTTAACTATATCAAAATATTCTTTGTACTCATCTGGATTCGCTTCTTTGGCTCCACTGGTAGAAAGAGCAATGGAATCAGAAAAATAATAGGAGGCAACATTGATAACTATTGAGATGATCACTCCTCCCCAAATAAAAGAAATATTATGTGTCCACACAGCTACCACCCAAGACAAAAATAAAATAGCCAAAAACATAATACTCATAAGCATTATAGTCTTTATACTATTTAATCTTCTATTTGCAATAATGTTTTTCATATTAGACATCTACTTCTGCTTCATGAGCATAGGCTTGGATAAAAGATTTGCGTGGGCCCACTTCACTACCCATAAGCATCTCAAATATACTGTTGGCTCCCTCAGCATCGTCAATAGAGACTTGCTTTAGTACACGATTACCGGGATCCATGGTAGTCTCTTTGAGCTCTTCAGCATTCATCTCTCCTAGACCTTTATACCTTTGTATATTTTCACCTTTTATATCATGTTTGGCTACCAGACTATGTCTCTCCTCATCTGATTGCACATACCACATCTGTTTACCTTTGGTGAGCTTATACAATGGTGGCTGAGCGATGTATATGTAGCCTCTGTCTATGACTTCACGATAATAACGAAAGAAAAATGTAAGTAGTAGAGTACGTATATGCGCTCCATCCACGTCCGCATCAGTAGCAATTATGATTTTATGATATCGTATTTTGTTTATATCAAAGGTATCTCCAATGGCTGCACCTAGTGCTAGTACCAGATTCCTGACCTGTTCACTACCGAGCATACGATCTAGTCTTGCGCGCTCGACATTGAGTATTTTACCGCGGAGTGGTAGTATAGCT
>JAYVSD010000101.1:0-3058 GCA_043775745.1 bacterium
CCTATATTTGCAAATCGCAAAAGGCGCATCATCTGGAGTAAACTCCTTTCATATGTATTATTGATTTTAGTATCTGTGGGGCTTTTGTATGTAGCTGTCACTGGATATAGAAGATGGGCCATAGATAGACTGAGTAATGCAGACATACTTTCACGCACTGCTGCTCACATTATTTTACCTAAAGAGGAGCCCAAGCGTATCATCAGGATCAACAATGTCGAGTCTCTGCGTGTGCAAAATGACTTTTATAAAGGCGTAGAAGAAGGTGACTTCATTATCATCTATGAAAAGAAGGCTTATATATACGATTCTCGCCATGACATATTACGGGATGTGGTGAATTGAAAATTAGATAATTTAATTATCGTCGTTGTGCTGGCCGACTGTGAAGAGGTGTCTGACGTGGCCCCTCTTTAATTTTAGTAAATAGAATATTACTTGACATATATAATGGAAAGTTATACAATGATACTGACATGATGATTGCGAGGCTGGATAACTGGCCGATCATCTATGGAGATGAGTATGAGCAACACTCCTGAAGAAGACGAGATAGCACGTCTTCGAACCTGCATAGCAGGCAAGCGAGGGCATATTGATGCCTTGGTGGAGCAGATATGGACACTTGAAGGTAGACTGGTCACTTTAGATCCAGACTACAAGCTGGGTCCGAGCATGGTCCCCAAAGACATCTGTGACTTGTCAATCGAGGGGCTTAATCTTCCTCTTCGTGTCTCTAACATCCTCAAAGGCAATAAAATCGAGTACATCGGTGATCTGATTCAATGTACTGAGGTTAATTTGGCCTGTGTCCCTAACTTGGGTCGCAGATCGCTCGATGATGTCAAAGAGGCGCTGGCGCAGCGTCGCCTCGGGCTCGGCACGAAGTTAGGTGGCTGGGTGCGGTCGAGCTAGGCGGTGATGAGAGGGACCAGTACTCCTCATACCTCACACAAGGGCGTCCAGATCGGATGCCCTTTAAATTTGCTTTTATATGTAAAATATAGTATGATATGAGGACTTAATAAATATATGCCTACAATCAGTCAATTAGTAAAGAAGCCCAGAAGTAAAGTCGCACGTAAATCCAGATCCGTAACTATGGGTCAAGGATGGAATGCTATACTTAACAAACCTAATTATTACAATGCGCCTTTCAAGCGCGGTGTGTGTGTCAAAGTGACTACTACTACTCCGAAAAAGCCTAACTCCGCTTTGCGTAAAATCGCTAGGGTCAGATTGACCAATGGTCAAGAAGTTACTGCTTATATACCGGGTGAGAAGCATAAATTACAAGAGCACTCTGTAGTGATGATCAGAGGTGGACGTGTAAAAGATCTGGCGGGTGTGCGTTATCATATAGTGCGTGGTCGTCTGGACGCCACGGGAGTAGATGCTCGCCGCCAAGGCCGTTCGCTCTATGGTGCTAAAACTCCTAAAGCTGCCAAGCCAGCCGCAAAGAAATAGTCATGATGCCTGGTAGGCACCGAAAGGGAAAAATCATACAAGCATTACAAATAATAATATGTAGTACCGACGCTTGCGGGAAGAAATTACATATAATTAGAATATAAAAATATGAGACGACCAGTTAAAAATAGAAATATGGTAAAGCCTGATCTTAGGCATGAATCCACAGAGATAGAAAAGCTTATCAATTATGTGATGGAAAGTGGCAAGAAGAATATCGCCAGAGCGATAGTCTACAACGCTTTTGACTATATCAAAGAAAAAGAGAAGATAGAAGGATTAGAGGTGTTTCGTAATGCGATGATTAACACTAGCCCTAACATAGAAGTGCGTAGTCGTCGTATCGGTGGAGCTAATTATCAAGTGCCGAGAGAGGTACGTCCCGAGCGACGCTTCATGCTCGCACTACGCTGGATACTCACTGCTGCAAAAAACAAGAAAGGCATGCCTATGTACAAAAAACTAGGCGATGAACTCATCGCAGCAGCGAAAGGTGAAGGTAACGCAGTAAAGAAACGTGAAGACACTCATCGTATGGCCGAAGCCAACAAAGCCTTTGCACACTTTGCGTGGTAGAAATACAAAAAACATTCGCATTGCGAATGTTTTTTTCGTATGGTATACTGTATGAGTTCCCCAAAGAAGTGGGTGGTAAGTCTAGACTCACCATAAATCCTACGGAGGACATCCAAATATATGGCATTAACAAAAATTAAAAAAGCTGAGCTAATCGCAAGCTATAAAGAACTAATTTCTAATGCTAAATCATTGGTCTATGTGGGCTATAAAGGCTTGCCGGTCAAAAAGCAAGACAAATTGCGCAAGGCTCTAATACAAAACGGACTGGGCTACACGGTGGTCAAAAAGTCACTATGGCAAAAAGCTCTAGATACTCAAACTATCAAAGGTGAAAATCCAAATGTGTCAGCCGAAATCGCCATACTCTATGGTGTAGACGAAATGGCTCCAGCCAAAGAGGCCGCCGCTTTTGCCAAAGAGAACAAAGAAAACTTTGTGATACTTGGAGGTATATGGGGTGGAGAGTATAGAGATACTGCATATATGAAGTCTATAGCTAGTATACCTAGTCGTGAAATATTATTATCACAACTAGCATATCTGCTAAAGAGTCCTATGCAAAAGTTAGCAATTGCGATCAATGAAGTAGTAAAGAAAAAAGTATAATTATCAAACAATTTATAAATATATGATAGAAGAAATAATCAAAAAAGTAGAAAACATGAGCGTAATAGAGCTTAATGATCTAGTAAAAGCAATAGAAGAGAAATTCGGCGTGTCTGCTGCAGCGGTTGCTGTATCGGGTGCTGCTGCTCCAGCGGCTGAGGCTGTCGACGAAAAGACCGAGTTCACTGTGCATCTAGCTGTTACTGGTGAGCAAAAGATCGCAGTGATGAAAGTGGTCAAGGAGGTATTAGCTTTAGGGCTAAAGGATGCTAAAGACCTAGTCGATGGCGCTCCTGTAGATCTAAAGGTGGGCATGAAAAAAGTTGAAGCTGAAGATTTCCAAAAGAAACTTTCTGATGCTGGTGCGACTGTGATTTTGAAATAAATCAAAAATAAAAGGCGG
>JAYVSD010000102.1:0-2796 GCA_043775745.1 bacterium
CTTGATCCGCTTTGGTTTATAGAACGAAATCTCCCCAAAGAAATAGTAGAGTGGGCTATGTATCATGAGGCCCGTCATGCAAACGATAGACGTGAAGATAGAGAAGCTTATGACAAAAAAGTTGACATTTGTATAGGAAAAGCGAAAAGTTACACACCTCTTATCCTAGCGAAATGGGAGAAAGTTCTTGATATGAGTAATGCAAAGCAAAAAGCTTTTTTTGAAGGATTACAGAAAGAAGAAAAAGTAGACGATGGTACAGGACGAAATCTCACCGTTCCCCGCGCAGTGCAGGGAATATTTAAAACATATTTCTCAACTCTTTATAATAGTTTAGACGATATTTGGGTCAATCACGGTATCTATCAGATTTTCTCATTTTTTGAGGGGGGAAAAGAAGGTGGTGAGCTTGTAAAAAAACTGTACAGAGAAACTTTATTTAAAGGGAGTGATTATACAAAAGATTTAAAGAGTCAGCAGTATGCACACACGCTCCTTCGAAGAGCGATGCTTCCTCAAGATGAAGTGGTGACTAGTGAAGAAGTAAGTGTGAGGCTGCACCGTTCACATAAACAATTTGGAAAAGTTTATGTAAGTAGAGAAGATCTCGTCTCTAGGAGAATCATGCCACAAAGTGGTGTCCTTACAACGGCAAAAGAAAGAAATAGACTCATTGCAGAAACACTCATGAAAGATTTTGATGAATTGGTCTTACTCGACCTCGCTGAGTGGACGCCAGAGTATAAAGAGCCAGAAAGTAGTAGTGGAGGAAAAGGAAGCGGAAAAGGTGCTGGTGATGAGCCAGATACCTCACCTTTCGATGCTCCAAGTGAAAAAGCTAGTAAGGATTCTATAGACCAGCTACCAGCAGGTGAGCAAGGAGAAATAGATAAGTTTATACAAGGAGAGGATGATAAAAAGAAAAGAGCTAAAGCTTTTTCTGATATGTCACCAAAAGAGAGAGCTGACCAAGCAGAAGTAGAAAGAAAAAATGAAAGACTGAGGAGAGCTTCAAATAAAAAGGGAGGGTCTGAGGAAGATAAAGGAATAGAGTATTTGAGACTACAAAGAAATGCGAGTAGATATGAGCAGTATAAAAATAAAGTTGCTCCCTATCTAGAAGAACTTGCAGAAGTTTGGAAAGAAATTATTGGTAAAGGAGTTGAATACAAAAAAAGAAGAAATCCTTACCAAATCAAAGGAGATTTAAATATACAAGAAGTTGTGAATAAGTGGGGAGAAATACAAAACCCTCAAATAGGTGTTGCAGATAGAGCAAAAGTTTTTGATGGAAAGTTGCTTGAAGCAAAAGAGTATATAGTTCCCGAAGAGATAAAAGTATATTTCTGTGCTGATATTTCAGGTTCCATGAAGGAGGATAGCGAAAAAATGGAAGCACTACGTCAAGTGACGGTACTACTCCTTGAATCATTTCGTGAGCTTCAGTCTCTCATGTACGCTTACAGTGACGAAGAAGCTGGTGATGAGATATGTAAAGTGAGTACACAAGTTATTGGGTATGATACTAAGGCATATGTACTTAAAAACGATAATGAAGGGGTGTCCCTTGAAGATGTAGAGGCAGTGCCCACACTCCTTGATACTGTTGGAGGTGGTGGTACCCTCTCATCTACCGCATTTAGTGAGGTACAAAAAAATGTTGATAGATTAGCTGAAGAAAGAGTGCAAGACGGTAGAGTCAAAATAATTGTAATAGAGCTTACCGATGGAGCTACAGGAAACGAAGAAGAGAGTAAAAAACTTGTGGCAAATCTTAAGGCAAAAAGTGCGCTGGTGTTTGGGCTTCTCCTTAATAGTCTCGGCACTGCTTCACCTGACTTTGCGACGCTCGTGCGCGTTCATGAAAAGGGTGCTATGGCAGTGACCGTGGCAAATGTAGCAGAAAAAATAAAAGTTATACTCGCTGATAGTTTTGTAGGTGGTATAAAGTAGTCTATACTAAGCCTATGTTTAAAGAAGGTATACATCCTCCATCATCACAAGAAATAGAAGAGGCAAAAAAGCGTATCAGCGAAGCCTCGGCGCATAGATTTAGAGAAGTAAGCCTTCATGGTTATCAAGAAGGTGTACAACGTGACACAGCCAGGAATGCTAAAGCTATACTTCGCACATCTTTTCAAGAAAGAGAAAGAGCTTTACGATTGCAAGCAAGTGTGGTGCGCGCGCAAAATGCTGGTATAAAAACTACACCGGCTCCCTCTGCCCCCTCACAAGAAACTGAAGTACTTGATAAAGAAAAGCGAGCTGATGAGGAGTATCTTCTCAAGGAGGCGATGGTTGTCCATAGACAAAAAATAAAAATAGAAAAAGAGTTAACTAGAATTCAAAAAGAAAGACAAGCAAAAAGACAAGCAAAAGATTCTTTTGTTACCAAAGGATTGAGTAGCTATGAAGGAGAGATTGGGTTGCTTGTGAAAAAGGGAATAAGAAAAAAAGAAGACATGATAGTCTTACTTGCAAAGAGACAGGAGCTTCTTAAGAAAACTTTTGATGCTCAAAGTCCTGCATCAAAAAGAGAAGACTTAGAATTAAGATTACAAGCTCTTACCTTAAAAGAAGAGTTACGCGCTTTAGAGCATACACCAGAAGGGTATTATGCCATGAAGTTTGATAGACTCCGTACGTATCAAAGTGCACTTCGAATGAATGAGCTTATCGAAACACCTTATGTAAAAAATAATGCAGAAGAGTTAAGAGATGCTATCAGTATAGGAACCCCTGTATTTCTAGAAGGAGAGCTCGGATCGGGTAAAACAGAGTTAGCTCGTCACACTG
>JAYVSD010000103.1:0-2620 GCA_043775745.1 bacterium
TAGAGATCCGTTGAGGGCTATATACTGTGAGATTGTGATATTGTTTACTGTCGTCGTGGCGAGAGTCGATGTACCTGTGACTGCGAATAGATTGGTGACAGTGGAAGTGCCTGTATTGGTATCTGTGAAATATGCAGATATAGCTCGTAATATGCTTGTATATAGATTAGTAGAAGTACCATTCACATTATTTAATTCTCTGATAGTACTTGTAGCAGATGATAGATTGGCTATTGTCGTAGTCGCTAAAGTAGATGTACCTGTGACTGATAGAGTGTTGGTAGCTGTGATATTACCTGCTACTAGATTAGAGCCTGTGGCATTATCAAAGAAGAGACCAGATAGATACGCAGTAGTAGCTCTCAGTATAGATGAGAAGAAGTTGGTAGATGTGCCATTTACATTGTTAAGTTCGGTGATAGTACCTGTAGATGCTGAGAATCTAGTGGCTGATGTGGTAGCTAGGGTGCTGGTGCCAGTGACAGACACATTACCAGCAAAAAGACTGGCGCCAACTATGTTTAAAGATAGCCCAGTGCCTAGATTATTGATAGTCATACCTACGGCAGATCCAGTGGTAGAAGCTAAAGTCAAGTTAAGTATATTGCCGACCGGATTGCCATATATGTCCATCTGGGCATTGGCGGTAGTAGTACCGACAGCGATGCCTCCAGTAGCAACAAATCTCATACGCTCAGTACCTGATGCTATGATTGGTACGTCGTAGCCGTTGAGCGTGCCGATTTTTTGTATACTGCTCATACTATTACCACCTAGCACCCAATTAGTATTGGGTGATACTGGTGCAATAGACCAAGATGATCCATTGTATATATATACATTGCCTGCATTGACTCCTACAGTGACCGAAGTCCTATCGTTGGCAGCAGGTGTATAGAAAGTCCAAGCCGCTCCAGTCCAGGTTGCGATTTTGTTATCTTGACCAGCCCAAGCTCCAGTAGTGCTAGCAGTAGATGAAGCTAATAGGTAAGCATCACTTATAGACAAAGTATTGGTGGCAGGTGGAGTGATGAGGCTGTTATCTATCACATCCGAAAGAGTGTTGACTACTGGTGCTCTTCTGATCACACCATTGGCATCTACAACTAGAGAGTAGTAGGCATTGGCTGCTGATTGACTGTTGATATTGATCAAAGCTAGATCACCTTGTACTGTAGTAGTAGCGAGAGTGGTGGTGCCAATTACATTTAAAATATTACCTAGATATGTACTGCCATTAACCGCAAAGGTAGCAGCGGGAGTAGTAGTGCCTACACCTACATCACCATTATTCCTGACATATAATCCTAAAGGAGATGTGCTAGAAGCGACAAAGCTGGCTAGCATACCACTATTTGAACTACCTATATTTCTCGCGGTGATGAGACCAAAGGTAGAATTCAAACCTGCAGAGCTAGATAGTGCGACTATACCAGATCCAGTAGTGAGGGCGTTGTTGCTAGTGAGGAAAGAGTTGCCTGTGGTCAGTAGATTGGCTGAAATGCGGCTAATAGTGTTAGAGGTAGTGGAGTTATCGGTGATATTAAAGCCGTCTCCTAGATGATCATTTAAATTAAATCTGATAGCACCACCATTACTAGTAAAGTCACTGTATGTGTTTGAATTAACATTAAAGACATTTGCTGCATTGTTATTACTTTGTATAGTCAAAGTACCGTTGACTGTAGTGGTAGCAAGCGTAGTAGTCGCAGCAGTCAAAGTATTGGTCGCAGTGATATTACCTGCCACTAGATTAGAGCCTGTGGCGTTATCAAAGAACAGGGAGGAAATATATAATGTGGTAGCTCTCAATATACTAGCAAAGAAATTAGTAGATGTACCATTTACATTGTTGAGCTCAGTAATAGTAGAGGTGGCAGATAAAAGGTTGGAGATGGTGGTGGTCGCGAGAGTGCTGGTGCCAGTGACATACATATCATTATTTACCAATAATCCTGTAGTACTAGCTGTGGCCCTTGCTATACCATTGGCATCTACGAGAGAGCTGTTGTCTACTATATGCATGACACCAGACATAGCAGAGTGGAATTGACAATTATAGTACAAGGTAGCGGGTGCAGACATAGGTACAGTAAAGGTGATGATACCGCTAGAGATACCATTGTTAAGCACACCTCCATTGTATTGATTGCCAGTGCCTGTGACTGGAGCATCTTTGATAAAGAAATTATGTCCAGGTGTGTTGATGTTGAATTTATAAGTCACACCACGCACTAGAGTGAGTGTGGGATCATTGGCATCTGCTACACCATCTAGATTATAATCATAAGCAAAGTCAGAAAATCCATTGTTTGTAATGTCAAATTGGACCGATGCTACCGTACCTGAGGCCGAGATGACTTCTCTGGCATTAGATCCATTGCTTGCGCCATTTACTCCACCGATTGTAGCTAATACACCAGTAGTAGTCGCATTGGTCGCAGTCAAATTAGCAAAGAAAGCTGTGACACCGCTAAGCAAAGTAGAAAATAGAGAGCTAGAAGTCGCAGCAGTCATGGTGGTAGTAGCGAGAGTGGTGGTACCGAGTACAGTGAAGTATCCATTGGCTGTAGTAGTGCCTATACCTGTAAAGAAGGAAGTGTTCTCTGTCCAATTGTTA
>JAYVSD010000104.1:0-2668 GCA_043775745.1 bacterium
GGACATAAGTAAAAGCTCTGCATTTTTATCAGACATAGCTTTGTCTGATAGTAATATTTTTATAAAAGACATTGTTTTATATATTTTGACCTTTATGTCTTTTATGACTTTTAACTTTTCATTGTATTCCAGCGCATCTCCTACTAGCTCTATCATACTAGCCATCACAGAGATAGCACTGAGTCTGATTAGCTGTCTCATTTCTACTTTGTCTTCTATATGTTGGGTCGCTATATATATGGCTGATACTATACGCTCCATCTTGGCTGTTATGTCTGCTAATCTGTCTGTCATGATTTTGTCTGTTATATTTCTATTCTATTCTTTTTTTGTCTAAAGGTCAAATGTGACGGTGGATTATATTTGTGGATTCATTCCCAATTTTTATATATTTACATGCTATAATAAATCTATGATAAAAACTAAAATAGATGCCAATACCAACACCCTCATGGGAGCTATTGCTATATTTATGTTTATACTCGGATCTCTGCTCACTATGGGCGCGCTACATCGAGCAGGAGTGGGTGGAAATTTCATCTTTAATGGTCTACATCAATCCATCGGTTTGTTGGCCTATGCGGTACCGCTCATATCCTATGTATCGGCATATTATCTTTGGAAAGAAGAGCTGCCAAAAGTTGGTGTCAAAAATGTACTTGGTTCTATCACTATCTGTATCTCTGGTCTCGGTCTCATCTATATACTTTACGGCATAGGCTACTCTGGTGTGTTGGGCTATATTATCGCTAGTCCACTTATAGCGCTTTTTGATAAAGCTATCACTACTCTCACTCTCGGTGGGCTACTCTGTGCCACCCTCATGCTCATAACTGATAAAAAGCCGCGTATATCTCATCTGCATCACGCTATACCCGGCATGCAAAGACTACAACAGCATGCACCTACCTTGTTTGGTAATATATTTACTCTGCCACCTTTTTTAAAAAGAAAAAAGAGAGCAGATACAGAAGCTGAATATGCAGAGATATACGAAGATGATTATAACCAACATGTGCATGAGGAGAAGAATGAGACAGAAAAGGGGGTGAGAGATGAGCTCTTTGAAGGCTTTGAAGACGAGAGTACTGACGATGAGTACATAGAAGAATACACAGAGCCTATAATTTTATCTAAAAAGAAAAAAAATACTTTAAATACCAGCAACGGCAGTCACCTGGTCTCTATAGATAGAGAGGTGCTAGAGGCGGTGTATATACCACCACCTCTAGACATATTAAATGTCGATGCTGGTAAGTCTAGCGCAGGCAACACCAATCGCAAGATGCAATTAATGAAACAGACTTTGCTCAATTTCAATATCCCAGTCGAGATGGATGGTGTGAGTGTGGGGCCGACTGTCACACGATATCGTCTAAAGCCAGCCCAGGGAGTAAAGGTTAATAAAATTCTAACTTTAAAAGACGACTTACAGCTCTCACTCGAAGCTAGCTCTATACACATAGAAGCACCGATACCAGGACAACCATTTGTGGGAATTGAAATTCCCAACGAAAATAAGCAGACCCTAGGCTTGGGATCTCTACTCTCATTACCTCAATTTACTGATGGTGGCCAGCTGATGCTAGCTATCGGCAAAGATATAGTAGGCAAGCCTATTTTTGGAGACATGATCAAGATGCCACATCTACTGGTAGCGGGTGCGACTAGGACTGGTAAAAGTGTGACCATACAAAATCTACTCATCTCTTTGCTTTATAAAAATAGTCCTCACGATCTCAAACTCATCATCCTCGACCCCAAGCGTGTAGAATTCACCGCCTATAAGGGTCTGCCTCATCTCTATGCTCCGATAGTAGTAGATCCAAAAGGTGCAATCAAAGCTCTAAACTGGCTAGTACAAGAGATGGAGAGACGTTATGAAATACTCGCCGAGATGGGGGTACCAAATCTAGAAGACTATAACAACAAAATCTTCTACCCTGAGGTTAAAGCTGCATTGAAAAAACAAAAGGGGGACACAATAGAAAATATACCACCCAAGATGCCTTGGATAGTGTGTGTCTTTGACGAGTTCAACGATTTTATGCTCAGCCATAACAAAGAGATCACACCACTTATCACTTCACTCACACAAAAGGGGCGCGCCGCTGGTATACATCTCATATTGGCAACCCAAAGACCAGATGTGAAAGTGATTACAGGTACAATCAAAGCCAATATACCCGCAAGAATAGCACTCAAAACTACTAGTGGTATGGACTCTCGCACTATACTAGACATGGGTGGTGCCGAAGACCTACTCGGTAATGGTGATATGCTGTATATGGACCCCCTTTCATCTCGCATCGCTCGTATACAGGCACCTTTTGTATCCACCGAAGAGATACAAGCGGTAATCAAACATATCAAGTCGGTAGAGCATGATTTTATCCCGGATCATATAGATCTCAGTAAGGTGAATGTTAGTAATGGCGGAGCGGATAGTAACGGCAACGAGTATGTCAATCCATTAGAGACTGGTGGCGTAGAGCCGATAGATAACAACGACTATGTGAGTGCAAAAGACTATGTGATGGCTACGGGTAAAGCTTCAGCCTCATCTTTGCAAACAGGCTTCTCTTGGGGCTTCCCAAAAGCAAACAAAATCATGATGCTGCTCGAGCGTCACGGTGTAGTCGGTCCCGCCAAAAATGGCGCCAAAGGT
>JAYVSD010000105.1:0-3976 GCA_043775745.1 bacterium
AAAAAAAAGACTTTGTATGCTATGCTTAAATTAAGATATAATAATATCAATAATCAATATATGGACAGTGCAAATTTAAATAAAAGTAAAATAGACTTGATCGCTATCGGTGATACAGTGGTGGATGCTTTTATCAAGATTGACAATGCACATGTAACCTGCAAAGTAGATAATACCGCTTGTGAGCTATGTATGGCCTTTGGTGCAAAAGTACCTTATGAAAGTGTAGATGTACTCTACGGTGTGGGTAACAGCGCAAACGCTGCCGTCTCTGCTGCTAGACTCGGGCTAAAGACTAGCCTGATCACATTTCTCGGTAACGATGTTAACGGTCGTGAATGTGTAGAGAGCTTCAAACATGAAGGTATAGATACCACAAATATAATACTTGAAGATGACAGACATACCAATTATCATTATGTATTATGGTTTGGTGATGAGCGTACTATATTGATCAAACATGAGACTTTCAAGACCTTTTTACCTGAGCTTACAACCCCCAAATGGATATATCTTTCTAGCTTTGGCGAGCATGCTATCGGCATACATGATGAGATAGTAAAATATCTCATCAAACATCCTGATACTAGATTAGCATTCCAACCTGGCACTTTCCAGATCAAGCTAGGTGTGCGTAGATTGGTAGATGTGTATAGACATACAGAATACTTTTGCTGTAATGTCGAAGAAGCAGAGCTCATACTCAACATTTATAGCGACGCCAAGCCAGATCATAACATCAGGAACATAGACCATATCAAAGGCTTACTTGACGGCCTACATGCTCTCGGACCCAACATCATCACCGTGACTGACGGTAAATATGGAGCCTACCTTTATACTGAGAGTCGCTACTACTTTATGTCAAACTACCCTGATCTAGAGGCTCCATTTGAGCGCACTGGTGCAGGTGATGCCTTTGCCTCTACTTTGACCGCGATGCTGGCACTCGATTTCAGCCCTGAGGATGCCATCACCTATGCTCCTATCAACAGCATGAATGTAGTACGCTATGTCGGTGCTCAAAAGGGATTACTCTCACGCGCAGATCTAGAAAAGTATCATATCAACGCACCTGCAAGTTATAAGCTAGAGAGTATCTAGTACTATTTATTAACAAGATTCACAGCTGCGTCTACTATGTGAGGAGACGTGAGGCCGTACTCAGCGTAGAGCTCGTCAGGGCGCCCACTTTGACCAAAGCGGTCATGCACGGCAACCATATCCATCATCACTCTTTTATGTTTAATTACAAACTCGGCGATCATACTACCTAGACCACCAGCCATTTGATGTTCTTCAACCGAAAGTATGTGATTATAATTTTGTAATAGATTTAATAAAAATTTATCATCCAATGGCTTGATCGTACTCATATTGATGACTGCAACCTCGATATTATGATCTTCTATCTCTTTGATACTCTTTAGAGCCTCGATCGCTATCGGACCACAAGTGATGATAGCTAGCTTCTTGATCTTACTTGCTATGGTTTTATATAAAAGCTGTGGCTCTTTATTATATACATAATCATCAGGCAGTATGAGTGGACTTTTCTCTCTGGTGAGTCGTATATAAACTGGTCCCTCCATTTCTAACGAGGCGACTGTCATCGCTTTGGCTTCTATCGCATCGATTGGTACTAGCACTGTCATGCCAGGTATAGCACGCATGAGAGCTATGTCTTCGAGCATTTGATGTGAGCCACCATCAGGCCCCACCGACAGCCCAGCATGAGCACCGATGATACGCACTGGCATATGATTATAAGCGATAGTAGTTCTGATCTGCTCCCAATTGCGCCCAGGGTTAAAAGCCGCATAGCTCGCTATGTATGGTATCATCCCCATAGCAGCGATACCAGATGCAACTGCTGCCATATTTTGCTCAGCTATGCCGATCTCTATGTATCTACTAGGATACTTTTCTTTAAAGTGATGCATCTGTACGCTCTCAGTGAGATCTGCACACAGTCCGTACACTCGCTCATCAGATCCGATAGTGAGCAACCCTTCACCAAAGCCCTCTCTAGTAGCTTTCATGATTTTATTTTCGGTGAGTGTATCTGATCTTGGCATATATTTGTTTAAACTTGACTTATTTTTATAATTTGTTATACTTTAATAGTAACCATGGAATAACCTTTTAGAAGAGTACGTCTCTCTAAAAGGTTATTCTTTTTCTATCTCAAGTTTATCTTTTGAGACTTTTTCAAGATAGACAACTTTAATTTTATGTGAAAACTTTCTAATAAGATGTGAGCACTTGTTCATATCTGGAGCAAGTACCCAAACATCAACATTTCTTTCAATCGCAAACTTTATCAAACATGAAAAATCTCCATCTCCACTACATAATGCAATCCTCTCTACTTTATTTTCTATAATATCTATGACTATTTTTAAAACCATTTCTGAATCCACATTACCTTTTATTACACCTTTATGGGTTGTCACTTCTTTAAACTGATGTATGTATCCATAACTAGCCAACTGGTCATATATATATTTACGTTTTTCTATATAACCTACAAAATAATTTATGTCACTAGTTTTGAACTTGTTTTTTAAATATATAAAAAGCTTTTTATAACTTAAATTAAGTCCAACATTCTTACATCCAAACTCTATATTCGCGCTGTCAATGTATACAGATGTTTTCATATATTAATGCATTTCTACTCTACCACCCAAAGTACGTAATTCATTTAACGCCATTAGACCCTCTTCGGCTGTGGGTGGTTTACCATGCCAATGATAATCGCCCTCCCACTCCTCTATGCCTTTGCTCGGTATAGTATTGGCGATTATCACCGTCGAGATATTGAGCATGCTTTTAGCTTTATTTATAGCATTAAAAATGTCTTCGACATTATGTCCGTCTATCTCTATCACATTGAGATTGAAAGCTTTGAGCTTTGCACTCAAGCTTTCTAGAGGCATCACATCTTCGGTGAGACCATCAATTTGAATCGTATTCCTATCTATAATCGTGATTATCCTGTGTAGCTTTTCTTTGCCTAGTAGCATCAAAGCCTCCCATACATTACCCTCATCCATCTCACCGTCACCCATAAGTACATAAAAGTAACGGTCGAGCTTTGGCAAATTCAGTTTTGCTCCAGTTTTATCAAAGTCGCTACGGGATTTATAATTGATCGGATTGATATTCCTATCCACTAGCGCCATACCGATAGCTTGCGAGAGTCCGCAACCGAGAGGACCACTACTAGTCTCTATGCCCGGTAGATATTCTGGATCCCCTTTGTCTACTCGTCTAGGGTGACCTTGTAGAGCGCTACCAAACTTTCGCAGAGTCATCAACATACTCAAGTCGAAGTATCCACTATGAGCAAGTGCCGCATACAGTACTGGGCAGATATGACCATTTGATAATATTACACGATCACGATAAGCCCACTCTGGATTCTCGGGATTATGTCTGAGTACTTTAAAATATAAAGTCGCAAACACATCGGCCATATCGAGTGGCCCTGCCGTATGTCCACTTTTGGCCTCCACCAGCATCTCGATGATGGACTTCCTGATATCATTAGCCTTTTTACTTATGCGGGCTATGTCTACGTCTGTGAGAGTCATGTATATATTTTAGCATATACTTTATTTTCTTCCTATCAATTCTTGATGTCTCCTGTTTGCAACTTGTTTCAAATTTTTTGTATTTATGTTTTCTGGATCAACTATATACCTATTTATGTATCCTTCTAAAAGACTCGACAAACATAGCAACCCATAAGATATAAAATATATAAATATAATATGACAAATCTAAAATATAATGAATGAGATTAAGAATTATAAAGGCAGTGCCTAGTACCCAGCTAATTATCCAATCTACTATCAGATATTTTATAATAAAATTACCTTTTTTGAAATATAACTTGTATAAATACAACAAAATCGTAACTGAGCCTACCACATTAAACAAAAAAAACACCATATTAACTTCACCCCCA
>JAYVSD010000106.1:0-7553 GCA_043775745.1 bacterium
CATTGTCACCGTCACAGCAGGTGCTACGCTAAGCAGTGGTTATGGAGTCTTTGGTAAAAAAACACAAACAGTACTGCTACAAGTTATGGGTAGATAGAAGTTTTCTTCTTTGGTAGTTTTGTTTATTTGCTTTTAATACCTCACAGCTCTGCTACGAGTAATTTCAATAAGGTGCTATTGGAAGCTTTATTCTTTAGCTAGAATAATACTATCCCCAACCAACCTATTCCCACATCATCTGTACTTGATATACCATCTGAAAGAGTTCGTGTGCGAGCTATCATTAAAATAGATCAAGATCAAAACAACAAGACTTAAACCTTTGACTAAAAAAGCTGACTTTGATCTAGGATTACACAACATGGCGAGAGTTTGCCGAAAATATCTAGACAGTCGCGAGTAAAAGTAGTCAGTATGTCAATGATTATGAAAAAAGCATGGAAGTGGTAAAAGCTTATAAGCAAGCCTCTAAGCTAACTGGGCAGATATTTTACTTGCCGATATTGCGAGAGGATAATTGGCGGATTTTCCAGTATGTTAGGGGAGTTTAACAAACTCTTTCTAAAGATGAGTTTGTTCTCTTTTGCAAGAGGGCAACTGTATAAAACTCTTCATGCACCAAAGCCACTCACAATTTATTTTACAGTAAGTAAACTTTTATATTCTTTTCTATGTGTATACATAAAATACAGATTTAGTACGAGCATTATATTCCCCATAATTGCGCCACCTGTTAGTAGACCACCATCTAAAAATGCATGAAAGCCTATCACATTTACAGTTATGGGAAGTATTATCAGCATGGCAAGCGGCATTCTCTTTGTCCACATAAGTAGTGCCCCCAGACCACAACTAAATGCAACTCCGTACACTAAATATGTGCTCATAGTCATCCGAATAAACGAAAATGCTAGATCTGTATTGTACAAGTCTCTAGTTGGTGCAGGGAATATCCCGAGTGAACCTAAAACTGGAGTAACGAGTATAAGTGTAAGCATTATTTTTAAAATTGTTGCCATATGTTTTATGGGTTATTTATAATAACTTTATTATACCATTTTTATCAATAATCTCTTACAGCTCCATCGGTCTTGTCTCCTAGACCGTATCTACGCAGAGCATCATTTCTCGCATCTTTGTGCTCTACGAGTGGTTTTGATACAGTTGATAACTTTTCTGCACCTAGCCATTTTTTTTGATAGACATTTTTTTTGTCATAGTTTTCTGCCTGCAAATAGGGATTGAATATTCTTATTGGTTTCGGGTCAGCCCCCACAGAGGCACCCCATTGCCAGCCACCAATGTTACTAGCTTCATCGAGATCAAGTAACATGGCTCTAAAATACTCTTGCCCCCATCGCCAGTCAACACCTAAATTTTTAGTTAAAATACTAGCTACAATCATGCGAGATCGATTATGCATCCAACCACTTTTTGCAAGTTGCATCATTGCAGCATCTACGACCTTGTAACCAGTCTCTCCGCGTATCCAGGCTTTAAATCTTTTTAGGGCCTCTTTTCCTTCGGTCCATTGTATAGTCCCTCGAAACTTTTCTTGGAATTCTTGATGCATTAAGTTCTGATTATGAAATAAAAGATATTTATAAAATTCACGCCAAATAAGCTCACTTAAAAAATGAATTGGCCCTGCATGTTTATCATTTAGTTTGAACCAGTCAATATTTGAGAAATCAGTGTCAAAATGTGTTATAATTTTTTGCTTTAAAGTACGAGCAGAAATAAGTCCCCATGCTAGACCCAAGGACATTTTTGATGTTTTGTCTTTTTCTAAACTGTCTCTATTTTCTTTATATTCTATCAGATTTACCTTTAGATATTCGTCGAATCTTTTAAGGCATTCACTTTCAGTATAATAAAAATTATCTAAACTTTCAAAATCTGGAATAAAATCAAGCTCTGTATCGATATTTAGTTCATGTCCTGACACCTTCAAAAAACGATTTTTAGAAAATGTATCCCAAATACTCTCAAAATTGTTTTCTACTTTTATAGCCACTACTTTTCCTTCAAAATATTTTAAGTGTTTTAGATTTACGATAGATAAAACATCCGCTTTTAAAAATTCTCTCCACACAGCTTTTTTGAATGGAGTGAAAACAGAATAGTGATTTCCAGCGCCACTTTTAAGGTCTTTATTTATGGTTAGTTGGTCATTAAAAACTTCTACATGCACACCCTTTGATGTTAATTTTTCTATTTGTTTGTAAAAATCTATATATACATCTTCGTTCACAAATACAGTAAGGTCACAGTCTTGTTTTTCTTTTATTAGATTTTCTTTTATGTTTAAAATTGTTTGAGCTCCTTTGCCTTTTACTATTTCAAATCTTTCAAAGTTTTTTGCGAACTCTGGCAAGCATTTTGCTAAAAAATATCTAGAAGGATATCCAAATTGAAAATCTGGCTTTGCTTTCGTCATATAATCTTCCAAAATAAAGATAGGTAAAAAATAGGAATCATGTTCCTCACAGCTCTTAACACATGCAAATAGGGCAGGGTTGTCATGCATTCTAAATTCTCTTCTAGACCAGTAAATGTTAATTTTCATAATTTAAATCTTTTAAATATTTTTTAGCGATTAATTGATAATTGTGTTTTTTCTCTTCACTCATTTTTTTATATTGTACACCAACGAATCCCAACCTTCCTTCTTTTTGAAGCTTTTCAAAATGTACACCCACAAAATTCCAAAAAAGAGCATCCCAGATCTTATCCCATGATTGCATATTATCTATCTTTCCTTTTTTGAAATTACTCATTTTTAGTATATAAGATGATCCAGATATATAGGGTTTTGTTGTTATTTCACCACCATCAGCATAAAGTGCCATACTATATATATTTGGTACCATGACCCAGTCATATGAATCGATAAATCTTTCCATAAACCACTTATAGACCTGGTCAGGGTGGAAACCGCATAAATTCATAAAATTACCCAGCAGCATGAGGCGCGGAATGTGATGATCGTATGCACTGTGATTGATTTTTCTTATAGAATTATCTATTGGCAATATACCAGTGCACGCAGTCCAAAAACTTTCTGGTATATCCCTGTGGGCATCAAAGTAGTTTCCTGTTCTTATTTTCTTGCCTAGTGTTATATATACAAGTCTTATATACTCTCTCCATCCTATTATTTGTCTTAAAAATCCCTCGACGGATTGCAATAATAAGGTATCTTTGTTTGCCATATAATACTCAATAGTTTCTTTTATAACAAGATCAGGAGTGAGTAAGCCGATATTGAGATATGGAGATAGAACTGAATGAAATAAAATATTTTCATTTTCTACCACTGCATCTTCGTATGGTCCAAAGTTATTTAATTTTTCTTTCAAAAAGATACTCAGACATTTCTTTGCGTCAGTAAAATTTGTTGCATACATAAAATCATCTTCAAAAGTATGGTGTATTGGAATAAGTATATCTTTTGGAATTTTTTTCCTATTATCTTCATCAAAACTCCATTTGCCACCCACAGGCTCATCTTTTTTCTCTATCAATATGGATAGCCGTTTTCGCTGCCATACATAAAAGTTTCTCATGAAATACTTTTGTTTATGGGTTTTTTGAGTGCTCAGATAGTCATGTAACTGGGAATTTGTTGTAAGGAACATAGGAGTTTCAATTATCTCGAGCTCTACATTTTGCTCTTTTAGAGTTTTAATAATTTTTCTTTCTAGATAATCATCAACAACATCATAAACAAACACTTTTTCTACATTAGATTTATCAAATATATCGCTCAACTGCTTTACGATTGTCACTATAAAACCTTTTTCTTCTAAAAAGGTTTTATAAAAATTCATACTTCTTTCATGGAGCCCAATCTTTAGTTTGTGAAATTTATACTGAGTAAAATAGAGATCATCTTGTATCAAAAAAATAAGATCTTTATCCTTGTTGATCTTTGAAAGTATGATGCTTTTTTCAAAAAGCTGATGTGGATAAATGAGAATAATTTTCATAAAAATAGCATTGTATATTTATATTATATCAATTTTCTATGAAATTTCATAGCTCACTAAATTTTATTTTGTATATTTTGCAAACGCTTTAGCTTGGTGTATAATTAAAATATGGATAATAAAAATATAAAAAACAAAATAATAGAAGCTTTTTATTGGAGAGCAGCCGTCAAGGTATATCAAAAAGATAAGCCAGTAGATACTGAGGTACTAGATACTATCATCGAGTCAGGTCGTATGTCAGCTTCGGCATATGGTTTACAGCCTTATGCTTTGGTCGCGGTGCAAGATGTAGAGCTGCGCAGTCAGATCCTCACCGTGTCATATGGCCAGACACAAGTCTTAGAGTCTCCACATCTGTATGTGCTAGCCGCTAGGACAGATATAGATGAGAAATTTGTAAAAGATTATATTAAATTAACAGCAGAAGTTAGAGGCATGAAGGTGGAAGATCTTAAAAGTTATGAAGATATGATGATCGAAGATATATGTAATAGAGAAGAAAATAGCAAATCTGCATGGGCTGGCAGACAAGCTTATATAGCGCTAGGATCTATGCTAGAGACGGCAGCACTGCTCGGTGTAGATGCTGGGCCTATGGAGGGCTTTGATAATGCTAGAGTAGATGAGATATTAGATTTGAAATCTAACAGGTTGACCTCTTTTGCTTTATTGTGTATAGGTTATCGTGGTGATGACAAATATAGTCAGATGAAAAAAGTCAGAATACCAAAATCTCAATTTGTAATTATAAAATAATCTTTACATCCACCCTATAATTGCTCCCATAGTTAGATATACAGCTAGTGAAGCGGCGCATTCAAATAGCCAGTGCTGGAGCGAACGCTTCATCCAGATATATTCCATGGAGGTAGCGGTTACATTGAAACCTATCCACATCCAAGTTGCGATGATCATAGCACAGCCTACACCGTGTGCTCCTCCCAATATAGGCGAGGCGATAGAGATGACATAAAACATAGCCAGTACATAAGCGCTAACTAGATTAGCTATTAAGTTTTTAATCATCTGAGGTATCATATCACTCATCTTTTCATTACCCGTTGGATGTAAATGAGATAGTCTCATCCACAGCTTACCAAAAAGTGGTCCGTGTATAAGGAAACCCACAATAAAAGCTGCTACGGCAGCAAAAAGCACAGCGGTATAATTGATCGGTAACATATATTTATTTTAAATTAACTTTACTAATAATTTAATTATAACATTAGATTATAAAGTGTTACAATGTACTTATGCAAATAAGTAAAAAAATAATGTGGATTATTATCATCGTAGTGATGATAATCTCTGGTGGAGGATATTATTTTATCAAAAGCAGTAATACAAAAGCAGAAATAGGTGATAATGTAAAATCAGACTATAAGATAGCTTATAAAATAGAGTCTAATAATGCCAGTGAATGTGAAGCAGGTGAGAAATATGATGATATCGAAAAGGTTTGCTACTATGAATGTAAAGACAAATATCAATGTGATGAGATAGAAAAGATAGTAGATACGGAGTTGAGTACATGGTCAGATGAAATGGCCAAAGATAAAGCGCCAACAGGAGAAAAGAAACCCTCTAAAAGTGGAGAAGATGATATGGAGGTGATATACAAGGTGACACAAGGTGAGAAAATATCTCTGATAAAAGGTAATGATAGTAAAATATATAGAGACACCTGGGATGAAATCGCCGCGTTGTCACCGGACACCATTTCCAATAGCTATATAGAAAGTTATGAAATTTATAATGATGAGAATAGTGATACTTTAGCATTTGTGGATGATCAAGATAACAATGGTAAATGGCGTATTGCAGTCAACATGGCCCAGCACAAAAAGAGTGACCTCAAAGATCAAAATACCACCATCATACATGAGTTGGGCCACATCATTTCGTTAAACACTAGTCAGCTCACTCAAAGTGATAACTGCCCAAATTTAAAAGTCGCTGAAGGCTGTACCAACAAGACCTCTTATGCCAACAATTTTTGGATTAGCTTTTGGAAAGGGCAAGACAGGCCCACCTTTTCAGAGGACAGATTTGTCTCTGATTACGCCACGACCAATGAGATCGAGGACCTCGCTGAGAGTTGGGCCTTTTTTGTGGTTGGAGTAGATCGAGCAGATCTCGGTAATAGCGTCAAGGATGAAAAGCTTAAATTCTTTTATCAATATACGGAGCTAGTCTCTATGCGTAAAGATATGCGCAATGTGCTAGGTCGTGATATATTGAGAACGAAACATTTGACACTGTGATGTTTAAAAGATTTTTTAAAATAAAAAGAGTATATAAGAAGAAAGTCAATACTGAATATATAAAGTATAAAGAAGAAGCCAGACAAAAAGTGCTAGAAAAGCTTGTCAAATATAGAGATTTCTACTTGTCAAGATTGGATGGGGCATACAATTTGAATCTTTTGAATTATAAAAGAGTAACGATCAGAGATCAGAAAAGTAGATGGGGGAGCTGTTCTAGTAAAGGTAATTTGAACTTCAATTACAGGCTGATACTCTTACCAGAGTATATGATGCACTATGTGATAGTACATGAGCTGTGTCATCTACTAGAGATGAACCATAGTCAGAGATTTTGGGTGCTAGTCTCCCTCACCATACCAGACTATGTACAGATCAAGTCCGAGATGTGTAAAATCAATATTGCAAAAAGTATAAGATAATTGTATAATTAGGACGTAGAATAATATTTATAAATAATAAAATTAACATGAATGAAATTAAAAGTGCTTTCTCAAAATATGCTACCTTTGCTGGTAGGGCAAGTAGGAAAGAATATTGGATATTTTATCTAGCTTCACAAATATTGATAGTCGCACCGTATAGTTTTTTGGAGCGTCTAAACGTTACTGAAGGCAATATGACAGGTATTATAGGTGTGTTTATGTTGCTGCTTACTTTAGCATTAATCATACCTCTAATATCTGTTCAGGTTAGGAGACTACATGACATTAATAAAAGTGGCTGGTATATTTTTATAGTTTTTATACCAATTATTGGTGCCATTTGGTTGTTCATACTTGATATTACAGCTGGTGATATGGGAGAAAATATGTATGGACCTTCACCATACGCAAATGCAGATATGCTAAATAATGCCGACACAGCATAACATGACAGGGCAACAAAAGACATTGTTAAGTATAGTGGTCGCTATCGCAGTGCTAGGCGGTGGTATATACACCTATAACAGATATCAGATAAGTGGCGGAGTGATAGCAAATACTGCAATACCACCAACACCAACACGCACAGATACAAACACCAAGAAAGCAGAAGTCACTTTGAATTTCGACACACCTGGGGGAGTGAACACGATGATGGTACGCGTGAGTATGGCTAGTGGTGTGATAAATGATGTGAGCTTTATCGAGCAAGTAAGCTCATCTAACGATCGTACATCAATAGAATAAATGGCTATGTTTACAAAAGGTCTAGATAAAAGTAAAATAATAGGACATAAACTTAGCGATGTATCGCTATCCAAAGTCGGGGGAGCATCACTGACTACTAAAGCTTTTATGAATGCACTAAA
>JAYVSD010000107.1:0-3448 GCA_043775745.1 bacterium
AGAGTTCATTATCCCAATATTCTTGATTGTCATCGCTTTGTTTGCTGCTGGTATCAGTCTCTACATCTACAAAAATAAAAAAGTAGATATTTCTGTTATTGACTCGAGTACACAACTAATAGATACTCAGACCTTACCATTAAAAACATCGACATCTACCGCTTCATCTACTAGCTTTACTTCGGAAGGAAAAGTACTTGTGGTTGCGCGGCAAGTACTTGAGGTTTTAGCATCTAGAAACTATCAAAAACTAGAAGAACTAGTGAGCCCAGATGGATTAAGTATGAGCCTCTATCCTCAGTTAGATTTTAAAGTTAATTTAATAGCAAAGACCGATGTATCTCTAATACCTACCGATACAAAAACTTATTTATGGGGTTACACTGATGGAAAAGGTGATCCAATAAATCTCACGAGATCACAATTTGTGACTACATCTATTTACGATGGTTCTGTTGATTACTTAAAAGCTCCAGAAGTCGCCATCAATAAGAAATTAGGTAGTGGAAATTCACAAAATACGATTGATGAGGATGTGGATGGAAGGATATATGTAGCTTTTTACTTTTCCGAAGTAGATCCAAAAAATGAGGGGCATGACTGGACAACGTTGTATTTAATTTTTGATTATGTACAAGGTGAATATAAACTAAGAGGAATTGCAAAAGATAATTGGACTATTTAACTTCTTCCCAAATTTACTATAGAGTCTAATAACACAAATGCTCGAGTGATGGAATGGTAAAGTTCAATAAAATATTCTTACTAAATACTAATTCTTAAATATTCACAAAAAACCCTTTATTTAGTTGAGATATTTGTATTACCGCCCAAAGTCACTACTGTCCCTTGTCTCACCACAACTTGCGTAACTGGTGGTACTGGTATTATTGGAGCGGGTGGTGGGGTTTGAATTATTTGGATCACGTCTGTAAAATTATCTTTATTGTTGCTTTCTGTCATATTTCTATCCAAAATAATTATACTTTACAAGACTTTACTTGGTTCAGGACAGGTACCTATGTCGACACTAAAATAAAAATACACAGGCGTTGCCTGTGTATTTTTATACAGAATATAGATATTACATTTCTTGCTCTTCGAGCTTGTTTGCGGCTTCTACCGTAGAGACACTCTTACTCATGAGGAATATCTTTATTATAGCTACTGCCAATACCCAATAGACAAACATGGCAAGCAAAGTAGTCCATTCAAAAATAGAGCCTTCGATTTGAGATCTAGGGAACACCGCGAGGAAAGGCACGGCAAATGGATAAGTGATACCATAAATGAGACTACTAAATCCAGCCCCTGGATTTGCAGCTAGGAGCTTGAGTACAAAGCGAAAAGCTAAAAGTATTTCGACAACACCGAGCACATACCAGACAATTTGTGTGCCTCGATAAAGAGGCTTGGTTCTGGAAGATATATATGAATCCATATGATAATTAATTACTATTAATAATACATATATTATATCACTGATCAAACTTTCTAGCAAAAGTATTATACATCTGTTATAATGTTTATATGGAAATATATCTTTTTAAAGTAGATAAAAACAAAGAGACTAAAGATAGTTTTGAAGCTGTTGTAAATGGCGATACAGTCCATGCCCTCACGCCTAAAAAGTGGCGCTGGCAGAGACATGAAATCATAGAGCAAATCTATTGGGGGAGGCATGGCTTTACTGTTCACGATATGATAGATCAAATCGATATAGAAGGCGAGACACACAAGATGAAAGTACATGTATGGAAAAACAAAATTAAAGTCATTATAGATACAAATAAAGACTTTCAGACTTTATCCAAAGAGTTTGAAGTATTAGCTGATAATATGCAAACAAGTCCTATATTTTATCTTTATGCACTGTACAAAGCGACTGGTTACTCTGTGTATGACACAAAGGCTGAAAAGCTTATAGATATGTCGAGCTTTGAGAGATGTCACTCACCGATAGTTAGAGAAAGTATATCCATACTTTGGAGTAAGTCTGGTATGAAGATTTGGACTGTGGGACTATCTGCTGGAATTATCGGTGCTATTATGGGCTGGACTGTATTAGGGTGGGGAGGGTTTATTATTTGTGTGATATCTAATATGTTTATAGGTAAAATCTCCAAAGAGATCAATATAATAGACAGAGAGACGGTAATAGCTCATGCATAAGCGTTACATATGTGATATATATGTGTTATAATATAGACATGCAAAGAACTTTGATTAAAGATTTAGGTAAAAATAAAGAAGTAGTTATACAAGGCTGGGTTGACGTGAGGCGAGACCAAGGAAAGATGGTCTTTCTCGATATGCGTGATAGCACTGGTAAAGTGCAGTGTGTCGTACTACCAGATCATGTGGAAGCTCTTGAAATAGCCCAGAGATTACGTCCAGAATGGGTGGTGTCTGTACAAGGGTATGTAAATGTGCGCCCTTCCAAAAATGTCAAAGAGGGTGTAGTAAATGGAGACATAGAGATAGAAGTACTCTCTATTGAAGTACTCAATGAAGCTACTACTCCAGCGTTTGATATATCTACCGCTGGATATGAAGTCAATGAAGAGACTAGAATGGAAAAGAAATATCTAGATCTGAGACGTAGTCGACTACAGCATAATATCATAATGCGTCACAAAGTGATCAAATTTATACGTGATGAGCTAGACAGACAAATCTTTTTAGAAATAGAAACACCCATACTTACCAATCCCACTTCCGAAGGCTCACGATCATACTTAGTACCATCGCGTCTATGGCAAGGTAAATTTTATGCTTTGCCACAGTCGCCACAACAGTATAAACAACTTTTAATGGCATCTGGCTTTGAGAGATATTTCCAATTTGCCAAATGCATGAGAGACGAGGACACACGTGGCGACAGACAACCAGAATTCACTCAGCTGGATCTCGAGATGAGCTTCGTCACACGTGAAGAGGTGATGAAAATCAACGAGGACCTACTTATCAAAATTGTAAATACACTGTACCCCCATAAAAGAATACAACAAATACCTTTCCCTATACTTACCTATGCTGAAGCCATATCAAAATATGGATCAGACAAGCCAGATGTGAGAGAGGATAAAAGTGATCCTAATCTATTAGCTTTTTGTTGGGTTATAGACTTTCCCTTTTTTGAAAAGACTAATAAAAATGACAATGTGGATGACACAGGCGAATGGACTTTTACTCATAATCCATTTTCACGCCCCAAAGACGAACATATGAATCTCTTGATGGAGAAAAAAAATATAGGAGATATACTTACATCTCAATATGATATAGCATTGAATGGTTTTGAAATAGGAGGTGGGTCTATCAGAAATCATGATCCTAAAGCCCTAAAAGCTGTCCTAGAGATTATGGGATATGATAATGCACGCATAGAAATCGGGTATGGTCATATGTTGTGTGCCTTGGGATCTGGCACACCACCACATGGAGG